>JAUIHA010000053.1 GCA_030432505.1 bacterium
TCTAAAAAAGAAAGATCTACGAGAGGCAGCAAGGCATGGCTATAGCAACGTTGTAGGATTACTTTTAGGGGAACAAACTATACAAAATCTTGTACCTGGCAACCTTTCAGCTAAAGTCTTTAAAAAACTTGTACCAAATTTTACACCTCAAACTTTTGATCAAGCAACACTTGATAGTGCATTACAATCATTGTGTTCAACAATCGCTGAAGGCTATGGATTTCGCCCTGGACTGATAATGGTACAACCGCTTCGAGTCCTACCTGCAAATGCAACTCCTGCTCAGAAAAAACGTCACCAAAGAAGAATGAAAAAAGCTAAAATTAAAAAGAATATAAAGAGTAAACTTTCTGAAATGAATAATCTAGAAACAGTTAATCTATTGCTTGAAGCAGGTGCAAACCCAACTAATTCTCTCCATTCCGTTCTCTTTGCAGATAAGTATACCGAAGGTGTCTATGTTCAGGCGTATCACCACCCTAAACCAGGTTTTATCAGCGCGGGAGATTTATTCAAAAAGCTTATTAGTCATCCAAAGGCTAAACCAGCAACATGGAAAGATCAATCAGGAAACACCCTATTACACCTAGCAGTAAAAGGTCAATATGAATGGGATGGATCACCATCTGGAAGGCGAAACGACCCTTCTCTCAACGTATTCAAAGAATTATTAAAGCACATAAACATCAATACGGTTAACAGCGAAGGTCGAACAGCGCTTGATCTTGCAGAACCTTTAGAGCAGCCAGTACCCGCAGGATTTCTGCGAGCTAGTGGTCCTGGTCTCCCAAGAAGTGCACCGCAAGGTATTATTGATTTCTTAAAATCCCAGGGTGCTCAACACAAGAACCCTATCAAATACTAAAGAAAATCTAAAAAATAGATACACTATGAGGGCCAGGAAAACTCTTGGCCCTTTCTTCATGAAGTTGCAATAATTTGTCCTAAAGCACCTTTTGTGCTACTCTAACCAAACGGTAAAATCTCATTTTCAGCACTCCATTTCCTATCTTTTTTTTATTATGCTGAAAGCAAAACTTTTGGTGAATAGGGCCTTTCATGATTAAAAAAATCTCCCTTCCCATTCAACTCCTTATTGTCATTGCAGCTGTTATTACACTTGGTTCATTTGTCCCAACGCCACTCGTTCAAGGCCTATATACATTCAGCTTAACCTTCAAAGAGCTTTTGAGTTTATTTTTACCTGCCATTGTTTTCTCGTTCATTCTAACTGGTATTTTGTCATTCAAAAAAAACGCCCCGCTCATCTTGCTGATTTTGCTTGGAACAATTATTTGTTCTAACCTTCTCGTCAGCTTAATTTCATTTTTTATGGGTACCTCAACATTGGGGTATCTTACCCAAAATATTGATGCCAATGCGCTCATTATTAATGATTCTATTCAACCATTTTTCTCATTTTCCTTTCCAACATTGGTACGCGCTGAGCATGCAATGCTTGCAGCAATCACACTTGGAATCATCTTTTCATATTTTCGAAACCAAAATGTGCATGACGCTGCAAACACACTTAAAGGATGGGTTGAATGTGTACTCAAAAAATTCTTTATCCCCTTACTCCCTTTGTATGTCTTAGGATTCTTGTTAAAACTTTTCCAAGAAGGTGCATTTTTCACGTTGTTTAGCTCATACGGTTCAGCATTCATGCTTATCGTGGCAACCCAGATTCTCTATTTAGGATTCATGTATTTTGCCGTCTCAGGGTTCAAATACAAAACTACCCTTACCAGCATCTCTAATGCCATTCCAAGTTATTTAACTGCATTCAGCTCAATGTCCAGTTCCGCGACTATTCCGGTGACCGTTGAGGGTGCCGTAAAAAATACTAAGAATGTATCCCTCTCCCACACTGCCATTCCAATTATGGCAAGTGTTCACCTGTTGGGAGACACTGTTACCATCCCAATACTGGCTCTCGTTACTATGTCACTTTTCTTGGGCGTGGTACCAAGCATCATCACTTATCTGACCTTTGTTCTCTACATGTGTATGACAATGCTTGCTGGATCAGGTATCCCAGGTGGCAGTATTATCCTGGTTATCCCCATTTTACAATCAATACTTGGCTTTACGCCTGAAATGATTAGTATTATTACTACGCTGTACCTCTTGCAGGACTGCTTTGCAACGGCAGCCAATGTGACGGGAGACGGCGCACTTGTTATACTGGTAAACAACATTTTGAAAAAATTAAAAATTAGCACTGATTAATTGTGGAGTCCTCATGATAGATAGAAGCCTGATCAAAGATAACGCTGAAACGCTTAAGACGCTTATCTCGAAAAAAGAGCCTGGTTTTGATGTCGGCCAACTGATAGAGCTTGAACAAAAATCTCGCTCGCTCAGAACAAGCGTTGAGGAACTTCGCAAAGAAAAAAATGAACTTGCCAAGCAAGGTAAAAAAGGCATTACACCAGAACTTCGTGAGCAGTCAATTGCCATCGGAAAAAAACTTAAAGAACAAGAGAAAGAGCTTGAGACCGTTGAAGCAGGTTTTAAACAAGCATGGCTCACGTGCCCTAACCTTCCACAAGAAGATGTTCCTGAGGGAAATAAAGAATCCAACAAAGTAACTAAAACGGTTGGTGAAAAACCTTCATACTCATTCGATGTAAAAAATCATTTAGAACTTAATGAAACAAATAAATGGTTTGATTTTCAAGCAGGTGCAAACATTGCTGGAGCACAGTTTCCATTTTACTTTGAAGATGGCGTAAAACTTATTTATGCACTCACGCACCTCATGTTAAAAAATAATAAAAAGCATGGCTTTAGTCCGGCACTTGCACCGGTTCTCATTAACGAGCAAGGTCTTTATAACTCAGGAAACTTACCTAAGTTTGAAGGTGACTTTTATCGACTTCCTGAAGATGACTTATGCTTAATTCCAACAGCAGAGGTAAGCTTAACAAACCTTCATGCAAAAAATATTTTCATGGCCGATGAGCTCCCTCGTCGTTATACATCATGGACCAGCTGCTTTAGACGAGAAGCTGGTGGCTATGGCGCAAGTGACCGCGGTCTGATCCGTATTCACCAATTTGAAAAAACTGAGCTCTTTTCTATCACAACTCCAGAACATTCAAATGAAGAGCTCGACCGTATGATTACTTGTGCAGAAGATTTACTGCAACAATTTGGACTTCATTATCAAATCAGCTTATTGGCAGCACAAGACTGTTCATTTCAATCGTCAAAAACATTTGATATTGAAGTGTGGCTTCCAGGGCAAAAAGAATATTATGAAGTTTCATCAGCAAGTAACTGTTTAGACTTTCAGGCACGACGTGCAGGAATTCGCTATAGAACGAGTAAAGATAGCAAACCTCAACTTGTACATACACTCAATGCATCCTCACTTGCAGTGCCACGCTTGATGGTTGCCCTTATGGAAACCTATCAGCAAGAAGATGGTAGTATAAAACTTCCTCCTGTTATTCAGGAGGCAATGGATAACCTTTGGTAATTGGTAGAAATTATGATTAGCAGTTCTATCCGCCAAAAAATCAAAGAAATAAAAATACACAGTAGTCGCTTGATGCAAAGTAGCATATCAGGTGACTACCTTTCTGCTTTTAAGGGAAGTGGTCTAGAATTCGACCAACTTCGCGAATATCAAATGGGCGATGACATTCGCTCAATCGACTGGAACAGTTCTGCAAAGATGAATAAAATAATGGTTAAGCAGTTCATTGAAGAGCGTGACCGTACCGTTATTTTAGGCATTGACGTTTCTGCCTCATCACTGTTTAGTTCACAACATGAAACACGCCAAGAAATGATTGCTCAGCTTGCTGGATGCCTTGCCGTTGTAGCACAAGAGAATAAAGACAAAGTTGGCGCATTCTTTTTTTCTGATCACATTGAAAAATGGATTCCTCCTAAACGAGGAGCCCTGCATATTGGCACCATTCTTGAAACAATTTTTACGCTCAAGCCCAAAGGTAAAAAGACAAATATCACGGAGGCACTTAAGTTTTTGGTGCACCTGAAAAAGCGTAGTGCCATTGTGTTTATGATGTCTGACTGGATTGATATGAATGATGAGTACGACAAAATTTTAAAAGTCGCTAGTGTTGAATACGATTTTGTTGGTATCCGCTTGCTTGACCCTCGCGAACAAAGTTTTCCTGATGTTGGTCTACTTGAAATTCAAGATCCTGAAACGGGAGAAATCTATACGCTTGATACCTCACAAAAGAAAAAGAATCAGACCCAACTCGATTTCTTGCTCAAGATAAGAAATTTACAGCAAAAAGATCTTTTCAATAAATACCAAATAGATCTTCTCGACCTTCAACTTGGTCAACCCTTTATCAACCCCTTAATTCGCTTTTTTCAACAACGTACAAGAAGGCAGATTTAAGATGGAATCAACAATCAAATTTTATGATATTTACGATTACTACTACACGCCGATAACTGATACCCTTTGGTTTAAAATTGCAGTGGTTATTGGCATTTTGCTTCTTGGATTTTTGATTGGCTATGCAGTATTTCGCAGGCGCCAAAGACAACAAATTGCACCATGGGTTTGGGCGCAACAAGAAATTCAAAAACTTCCACTCAAAAAATGTACATCAAAAGATGACTTTAAAAAATTTTACTTCAATTTAACCGGTATTATCAAAGAGTACCTGCAGCGACGTTATGATTGGAAAACTCGCAGTAAAACTGATACCGAGTTAATCACCTACCTTGAAGGCAAAGACTTTGATGCATCACTTCTTGAATCACTTAAGAAGATGACGCAAGAAGCTGAGTGGATCAAATTTGCCAATGAAGAGGGCATCAAGACGCAGGCAGAAAAAGACCTGGTAACCGCTCAATCCATCATCAAAAAAACTAAAGAATCTGAAAAAATAGACGAATAAAACGATAATTTGCAAATATGGGGTTCTCAAGTAAAATTATTGCTCTGGAATGCACTGTGCAGGGGGAAGTTCAACTTTTATTAGGATCTACAATGAAACGGTTATTACTTGTACTCTGTATACTTTTCACTGCATCGCTCAGCTCTAAAACGATCATCATAGACAAGCAACATCACATCGTTTACCGTACCTTACAACACAACAAGCATAAAAATATCATAGTCCTCTGGACAAAGCACCCAATGATAACGACTGAAGGCTTTTTCATTGTTGTCGATAATAAACACGGAAATGTAATTCTCAAAGAACTTCGACGTTATCCCGATATCAAAATGTGGTGGTGTGAAAAAACAGGTGATCTTTGCTATAAAACTCCAGGCGAACAGACAATATGGCTGCGAACAGAATATCACATCAAAAATTACCTAGGAAAACTTTTGGCAAACTCAAAGCAAGTATCTAAATGAATACGAAAGCGCCCTTTTCACTGTATATTCACTGGCCCTTCTGCTCAAAAAAATGCCACTACTGTGAGTTTGTAGCACTCGAGCAACATGAAGATTATCAAGAGGCATATCATAAATCGCTGCTAAAAGAGATAAACCTTTATGCACAAAGCCTTGAAGGTAAAGGGCATATCTCCACTATTTTCATTGGTGGTGGAACGCCAAGCCTGTATGATACCGAGTGGATGGAAGAGCTTTTTGCGACACTTCATCACAACTTTGATTTAAGCGATACCAGTGAAATCGCCATGGAATCAAACCCGGCAGATATCACTGAAGAAAAGCTTGATGCATGGCTTGAGCTTGGCATTAACCGCTTAAGCATTGGCGTGCAAGTACTTGATGATGATATTCTCTTTAAGCTGAATCGACGTCAGCGAACTCGTGATGTTCTTAATGCTATGCGCATTGCCCCAAAATATTTTGAAAATATTTCAGCCGATTTAATTTTAGGCCTGCCCGAAGTTTCTCAAGCAACGTGGGATTATACAATTCAAGAGGCAATGAGCTGGCCACTTAAACATATTTCTATGTACTTTTTAACTGTACATGAAAAAACACCACTCTACTTTGGTGTTCAACGTGGTGACATTAAACTTGCCAGCGAAACTGAAATTGTTGAAAACTACAAAAAGACCGTTGATATTTTTGCACAGCATGGTTTTGAACAATACGAAACATCAAATTATGCAAAGCCCGGCTATACTTCAATTCACAACCAAGCATACTGGGAACGCAAGCCATATAAAGGC
>JAUIHA010000054.1 GCA_030432505.1 bacterium
TCGTTGGACCAGAGCATCTTCCAACAGCGAAAATGCTCTCACTAGCTCTTTTCTTTCCACTCGTCCTTTTATACTCAAAACTTATTGATCACGTCGCAAAAGAGATGGTTATTTACCTCCTAGTTTTCACCTATGGAACCATGGGATTCTTCTTTGTTTGGGCGTTTTACCACCCTACCATTGGTCTTGAAAATACCCTTATGAGTAGCTCGAGAACTATTGGTTGGGCATTTTTTGTATTTGTTGAAAGTTATATCGCACTTATGCTTTCACTCTACTGGTCATTCGTCAATGATGTAACCACAACAGAATCAGCAAAAAGCGGCTATGGACTCTTGGTATTTGGTTCGCAATTTGGTGGCTTTATGTTTAGTTTGCTTGGGAGCTCTCTTACAGCAAACACAGCATTATATGCAAAGCGTAGTCCACTCATTATTCTTATTTGCGTATCATCATTTTTCCTCATTGCAGTTATCACCTTTCTTTTAAAGCATGTTGTTAGTGAAAAAAACTTAGAAAGTTATGAAGAACGTTTAAACCGAAAAGAGCCTGGTAAGCCTCAGAAAAAATCCGTTGGTTTTCTTGATGGTCTTAAGGTTCTGGTAACACATCCTTACGTTGCAGGTATCTTTGGTCTTATTTTCTTCCAAGAAGTTACCTCTGCCGTTATGAACTACCAGATGATTCGAACAGCAAAAGCAATTTACGTTGATGGTGGTGTATTTACTAAGTTCATGTTTGACTATGCCCTTGCAGTACAAGGTATTGCATGTTTGTTTGGTCTTGTTGGTACCTCATTTTTTCAACGTCGTTTTGGAATCAAATTTTGTATCATTGCGTTCCCAACTCTGCTTGGAAGCTTTATCGCCTTCTACTTCTTAAGCCCAAGTCTTTCAGCTATTGTATGCGTTATGCTCATTGCTCGCGCAATGCACTATGCACTTAACCAGCCGGCAAAAGAAGTTCTTTACATTCCAACTTCCCGTAATATTAAATTTAAATCAAAAGCATGGATTGACATGTTTGGTATGCGTTTTTCAAAAGCAGCTGGACAAATTATCAATAAACTTCCAATGACCAACCTTGTTGGTGGCATTGTTCTCAGTCTTATTGGTATTTGGATTGTGCTTGCAGGAGCACTTGGTAACTACTTTAGAAAAACGGTTGCAAATAAAGAGCTTATTGAATAAAAAGCTTATTGCTAAGAGCCTAAAAATAGGGTAGAGTAATTCTTCACTTTTCATATAACGTTTTGTTATGATAAGGCTTCTCTTGCTTTTTACAAAAAGCGTTATTACGTTATAGGCCTGAAAAGGGAAAGGGAGCTATGTAAGGGAGCGTGTATTTTTTGAAATTGTCGGTATTAATGTAATTGTTGGTTATTTTTATCCAATTCGTAAGGAGTAACGTAGATGTTACAAAAGATAAAACAAACACTTTACGGTGATTTGTCAGGAGAAGAGCTCAAGCAGTTTGGTATGCTGGGTATCATTTTAATGTTCATTCTTGGTACCTACTGGCTCATGAGACCTCTTAAAGATGGTATTTTCCTCAAAATGGTAGGAAAAGATTATCTTGCATATGCAAAAACGCTTTCAGTACTTATCGTAATACCTCTTGCTATGGCTTACGCTAAGCTGATTGATACCGTAGAAAAACAAAAATTATTCTACGTAATTTGTTCTTGCTACATGTCCTTCTTTATATTCGCATCATTTATGCTTGCACATCCAACAATTGGACTTACAAATCCGGTAGCTTCACCAAAACGTCTTTTTGGTTGGGCTCTTTACCTTGCAATTGAAACATTTGGAACACTTGTAATTCACTTGTTCTGGTCATTTGTTATTAGTAACACTGATAGTAAATCAGCGAAAAAAGGTTTCCCGTTCATTATCGTTCTAGCACAAGTTGGAACAATTACTGGACCTTACCTTGCAACACAAGCTCCTAAGTGGGGTCTTCCTAACCTTGCGCTCGTTGTTGCTGCTGCAATTTTCATTGTTCCTCTTCTTGTTAAATGGTTCATCACTGTGTATCCAAGCGCAGCTGAAAGTACTAACGATTTCAAAAAACAAAAGAAATCTGGTCCTATTGAGGGTCTTAAGCTTCTCTTAACCAAAAATTACCTTCTTGGTCTTCTTGGTGTTGCAACACTTTACGAAGTTGCAGGAACAATTATCGACTTCCAAATGAAGTTTATGGCTAACGCGACTTATGATTCACCTGAAAAACTTACTCAGTTCTTCGGTTACTATGGTATGTCACTTAACACGATGACCCTTCTCTTCACACTCATTGGAACAAGTTTCATCATGAGAAGATTTGGTATCACTTTCTGCTTAATCATGTTCCCAACACTTGCAGGTGTTGCGATTTCAGCAACATGGATGTTCCCAGCGCTCGGAACTATTTTCGCAACAGCTCTTACTATCAAAGGGCTCAGTTATGCGCTTAACAACCCATGTAAAGAAATCCTTTACATCCCAACAAGTAAAGACGTTAAGTTTAAAGCTAAGAGTTGGATCGACATGTTCGGTGCTCGTACCGCTAAGATGACTGGTGGTAACATTTCTCAAGCACTCTTCAGCAACCTTGGTCTTGATAAGCTTCTTGCTTTTGGACCAATTATTGCACTTGGTGTTGTTGGTGTTTGGTTGCCTATTGCAGCATTCACTGGTAGAAAAAACCAAGAGCTTGTTGACTCAGGTCAAAAGATTGAATAAAGCGCTCTTAAGCGTTTAAAAATCTTAGAGAGATGGTTTTTACCATCTCTCTTTTTTTGCCTTTCCACTATTCTATCTGCAACAAACCCAACTTTGCAATCAAGTAAAAACACCGTTATAAAACTCAATTTGACTTACCCTCACCACTGATCTACCTTATCCACCAAAGAGGACAAATCCTCCATTGTTTAAGCAAAATTCTATTCTGGAGAAATAATCATGAAAAAATTATTGTTAATTGTAGCAGCAACCTTTTCGCTCTCACTTTCTCAAGCACAAGCAGTAAGCGACAATCCTATCTTTGTCCTATTCAGCGTTATTAAATCAGACTGTAAATATTTCACTCATTTCAAGAAGCTCGCTCATGGAGTTGAAAGTAATGATGCAACAAAATTAAAGACTGCTCTTGAAAACTTTAAACAACTTACAGGGAGTGGAGAAGAGGCAAAAGCAGAAGCTCGAAAGTATATCGGCTATTTTAAAGAGGCATATTCTCTCAAAAAGAACTATGCAGCGCTCTTAAAATCAGATAAAAAAGGAGATATCAGAGGGGTTAAAGTTGTCTATGAATTTCTCAAAAGTTTTAATATCTTTGTAGCTCATCAAGGGCTCCTTAGTAAAATAAAACAACTTGATTTTCAAAAAGAGATGTCTGCCAACCTCAAGGGCGATTTAGCACGCGCATTTTGCCGTACAAAAACCCAGACACTACAAGACATATTTGAAATCATCGTAGAAATCCATGATGGTAATTCTGAAAAATATAAAGATATAAAAGACGAAGCTGCATTTAAAGCTGTACAAGCGTCTCTTGATAAGCTTTTTGATATTGAAAAAATACAAGAAAAAGCAGAATGCTTATGTGGACTTTATTATTCTTCTGATGACGACAGCGCAAGCGACGAAGAAAATCCTGAATAAGAATCTCTAAAAGCTTAAAAGCTCCAAGTTTTCTTGGAGCTTTTTTTATTCCTCCTTCTCACAATTTCTCCTTCTGCTATTATCTCTTTACAAACTTGTAATCACTTACGACATCGAATATCAATCCCAAAGTTAAAGAGATACCATGTCTAATCAAATCGAAAAAAGCTTTAGTGATTTTATAAAAGAAAGTCTTAATAAACCTCAGCATAAAGCTGCAACGAAAAAAAAGGGCTCATTGCTTGTTATTGCCGGTGCAGGGTCAGGTAAAACACGTGTTATCACCTCGCGTATTACCAATCTTATTTTGAACGAAAAAGCAGATCCATCATCAATCGTCGCTCTGACCTTTACGAATAAAGCTGCTGGGGAAATGAAGGAGCGGATTACCAAATTTTTAGGAGCTCACCACGAATTACCATTTGTTGGTACCTTCCACTCCTACTGCTTATTTTTGCTTCGCTCTAATCCATCACTCTTACCATTCCCACAATTTTCTATCATGGATAGTGATGACCGCTTGAGTCTCATCAAAAAAATCGTCAAACAAAATGCCGCACAGAAATATGCAACCCCATCACAACTCTCGTATCAGCTCTCACAGATCAAAAATGCACTCTACGAGAAAAAAGATGATGATACGGTATTCGGACACCCAATCATCAAAGAAATTTATTTAGCGTACGAATCTGAGAAATCTGCAGCCAAGTGTTTTGACTTTGATGACCTCATACTCCAAGTGCTCTCTCTTTTTGAAACAAACAACGATTTTAAAAAGCGCTTTCAGGAAAAAATCAAACATGTTCTGGTTGATGAGTACCAAGATACAAGTCATACCCAGCATGAGCTTCTTAAGCACATGGGGCTTAATGAAAAAGGAAAAACATCTCTTACTTCACTGTGTGCCGTTGGAGATGAAGACCAGTCAATTTATTCATGGCGTGGTGCAACAGTGACCAACATGCTCAAGTTCAAAAAGGATTTTGCGCCGGTAACAACCGTAAAGATTGAACAAAACTATCGCTCAGTAAGCCCAATCCTTGAAGCGGCAAACAGCTTGATTGAAAATAATAAACTTCGTAATCCTAAAAATTTGTGGTCTGAGAAAAAGGCAAAGGGACGAATTGTTTCACTTTCATGCCGTTCAGGTGAACACGAGGCAGACATTGTTGCAACCTTTGCAAAAACACTAGGAGAAAAGAAAAAGCTCAGTAATGTGGCAATGCTTTATCGAACTCACTTTCAATCACGAGTACTTGAAGAAGCACTGATTTTTCATGGTATTCCTTACCGCATCATTGGCGGGATTCGGTTCTATGAACGTCGTGAAATTAAGGACTTACTTGCCTATCTTCGTCTGATTACTAACCAGTTTGATAAAATCAGCTTGATGCGCGTTATCAATACTCCTGCTCGTGGCCTCGGTGCAAAATTTGAAGAAGCACTTACACTTGAATGGATGCGCAATCCATTCTTTAACTTTAAAGAAGTACTTCAACATTTGTACACCTCTGATGACGTTAAGATGACCGCAAGTAAGAAAAAATCTGTTCAGGAATTTTTGGCAATTTACAATAACCTCACACCATTTGATAAACCAAGCTACTTGATAGATGCCATTTTGGAGCGAACTGATTATCTTAACCATCTACGCCGCACTCTTGATGCAAAAGAAGCTGATACAAAAATTGAAAACATCCAAGAATTCTTACGTTCAATTTCACTGTATGAACAAAATGCTGAAGCGCAAGCAAAAGGTGATACGCAACCTCAACCATTGCTTGAAAATTTCTTGTTTGAAGTCTCTCTACTTCAAGAAAAAATTGATGAAAAAGATCTTGATGACCAAGTACAGCTCATGACGCTTCATGCGGCAAAAGGCTTGGAATTTGATACAGTAATTATCACCGGCCTTGAAGAAGGACTCTTGCCAAGTTCCAAGTCACTCAATACAAATGAAGAATTGGAAGAAGAGCGACGTTTGTTCTACGTTGGTATCACCAGAGCTAAAGAATATCTTCTTTTAACTCATGCTGGTTATCGTAACAGTTTTGGACAAATTGTAGACCAAGTTCAATCACGTTTTCTTACGGAAATTGATAGCAAGCTCCTTCGCACCATCAATGCAGAAGAATATGATGCCACTACCCTTCGCAATGAACTGAGACGTTGGATTGGTATGCGAACACCAGACTCTACCCTCATGACCTTTGGTAAACCACGCATGCAATCAACCGGTTATACGGCAAAAATTAAAAGAGGTCCAAGTACTTCGTCTAAGAGTTCAACAAAAAAACCTGCTTACAAAAAAAGAATAAACTTTTCTACAAGAATAAAAATTAAAAATAATAGATTCATAATAATTCTAAGAAAATTAAGAAGTTTTTTTTGATACTTTAAAAAGTAAAAAAAATTATAAGAAATTGAAGGTCTTTATTAAAAATCTTTAGTTGAAAAGGAAAATTTATATCAAAAATTATCATAAATGA
>JAUIHA010000055.1 GCA_030432505.1 bacterium
CTTGATCTTGTTGGCTGCTTACAAGAAAAACATTTCGCACAAGATATTATTCAGCAACTCACCAAATGAAAAAACTCATTATCGCAGGCAGTGTTACTACTATGACACTGCTTGCCTTTTTTATTTTTTATCCAACGCAAAAAAAAACTCCCCCTGTGGAAAACAAAAGGATCCAGCAAGAAGACGTGCTCATTCATGGCTTATCGCTTAATGATAAAATTAAGCAAAAAAATAAAGCGTCATTCAATATTCATCTACAAGCAAAGCATTGCAGCCTTTCAAAGAAGTCTGATATCATCACATGTAACCATCTTTGTGGCACAATTACAAACAAGAAAAAAACTATTGGCCTGCTACGGGCAAAACATGCACTCTTTGATAAAGCAAAGAAAATCATCACCTTTCCAGAGCAACTTCAGGCGGATGTCTCTGGCATGACTATCCATGCACAACATGGCCACTATAATCTAAATTGTAACACTCTTACGCTGGAAAAAAATATTTCATGCACGCATCCCAATATGAAAACAAATGCTCTTTCAGCAAAAATTACCATGAAAGATAAAACCTGCTTTTTATCTGGTAATGTTATCACGGAATTTTCAGATTGCCCGGCACGCAACAAAAGCAGTAATTGATTTTGGTTGAAAACGTGCAATGACACGTGCCGCTTTACGCAACGTAACACCCGTTGTACATAAATCATCAACAAGCAGCACACGCTTATCTTTAAGATCAATCTTGTTCAGCAATGCATAATACCAATGCACTGCAAAAGCATCATCAATATTTTCCTGACGCTCAAGCATACTCAAACGCGATTGATATTCTGTTTTTTTCTTTCGCATTAAAAGTGAGATTACTGGCTTGTCCATTTTTTGCGCAATCACTCGCGACATTTCTTTTGATTGATTAAAACCACGTTGTGCGTACCGCGTCCAATGTAGTGGAATTGGAATAACCACATCAGCATCCCAATCACACTGCGCAACCATACCGGTCATGAACTGTGCAAGTTGGCGACTTGCAACAATGTCATGATTAAATTTTCTCAGCACAACATTTCGCAAAGGATCTTCATACGCTGCTGCAGCAATCACCTTGAGGCTATACTTTTTTGTTATCGGAAGAAAAAGAGAAACAACCGGTTTAACACACGCCATGCACGCCGAACAAAAAAGAAAGTCCGGACTAACAAGCACACCACATGAAGCACACAAGGTTGGATAAACAAGCTGTAGAAACTGATTGATCATAAAAAATTAGAGTGAAAGCCAATAAACAAATCTGAAAAATAAATTGAGAATAAATGCCGTTGCAAGCGGACCAACAAGTACTCCTGCTGCTCCTGGCAAATCTTCTAAGCTAATATCCCACAGACGATACAACAAAAATGGTCGCAAAAAATTAATGAGGTTAAAAAGAAAAAAACCTACAAAAATAATTTTAAATGTAAGTGGAATACCAAGGAATAGTCCTAAAAATGCTAAACTTCTATCAATAACAATAACGGATGAATCTTTATCTGTTGGAAATGACAGCGCCATTTGAATAGAAAAAACAACGGAAAGAAGTGTAAGCGTAAGAAGCGCATAAAAAAGCGTTGCATGAAACCAGAAAACTGCCTGATAAACATATAGCAATGGAATCACCAAAAGCGTTGCTAAAATACCGCCGGTCGCTAAATAGCCTAGTGAACCCAACGTCGAAATTCTAAAACACCACTCTTTAATTTTCAAAACCATACGACTCACTCACCATTTTTACTATGATACCCATAACTCCAACAACAATAAACATATCAGCAACATTAAATGTTGGCCAATACCACACTCCTATATGAAACTGCAAAAAATCTAATACCGCACCATACAAAAACCGATCAACAACATTTGAAAGAGCACCGGCAAGAATCATTATATGGAACATAATATTTTTTTTCTGTCGATATTCTGCAACCAGATAAAAGCTAAAAATGACGATAACAGATAGGATACCAGCAGTCAATAAATGGGTATAGAAGGGGTGTTCTGAAGAAAACAAACTCCAACTCACACCCCTATTCCAAGCTAATGAAAAATTAAAGTATGAAGTAACTCTTTTAAAGCCACCTGCAAGATAATGTAACGCCCAATATTTTGTAATACGATCAAGTGCAAAGCATGAAGCAAATAAAAGTAGGGAAGGAATAATACCTTTTTTCATTATGCTCGCAACTCTCCTCCGAGCTTTTCAGCCGCTTGAATCGCCTTCTGGCGAATATCTTCAACTTCTTCGCGATCAATAGTACGCTCTTGGTGACTAATCCAAATTCTAAATGTTAATGAACGAACATCAGCCCACGCCTCTTTTTCAAAGAAGTCAATCAACTCAACACTGTCAATCATTGGAGAAAGAGGAAGCAGTGCTTTTTCAAACTCTGCTGATGCACGGTCAAGTGGTGCAAGCATACTAATATCAACATACGTTTCTTGGAAACGTGAAAACTGATTAAAGGTTTTTGTTGGAATATCCGCAAGTGCTAAGAAATCAGCATCAATATCAAAAATGAATGCATCACTTTCTGGCAATGCATCAAGCTTGGTGAGCATTGATGGGCTTATTTTTCCTGCAGAACCAATGACTTTACCATCATATAAAATATGTGCAGACTGATGTGGCATATACCACTGCTCATCTGGGCAACTGATCTTTTCCCAGGTCAATAACTTTTCGTTAAAACCAAGAACATTGAAAAGTTGCATAACACAGTATTTACCTTCGTAAAAATCAACTTTATTTCGTTTTTCAAAAATAACGCCACTAATCTTACGCTTTTCATGTACACCTTCTTTTTCATATTCAACCATACGATGCGCCGAAGTATCATGCGCACGCTTAAGCCAAATACGCCCAGCTTCAAAGAAACGTAATTTTTCATGATGCACAATATTGTCTTTAATATTTTTTAAAAGTGCAGGCACCAGTGAGGTAGTAAGACGATGATAATTTTCTGAAACTGGATTTACAATCTTAATTGCCTCATCAATACTAAGCCCCAATTCGGCAAGAGCTTGTTCATCACAAAATGCATAGTTTTGCTGCTCGGTCATGCGTGCACCGTGTACAAGATATTGCTTAACCTTACGCAAGCGCATTGTACGTTTCAAATTAAATGGATGTGTTGCTTTACCCGGAAGCTCAAGTGGAATTTTTTCAAAACCATGTAAGCGAATAACTTCTTCAAGAATGTCTTCTTTAATTTTTACATCTTTGCTTGAACGAAAAGTTGGCACAGTAATGTAGTATACAACGGAGTCGCCTGATTTTTTTTGTACATCAAATTCAATGCGAGAAAGGAGTGTTGTTACATCGTCAGTACTTAATGTTAACCCTGAACGTTTCTCTAAAAATTCATGTTCAACATCAATAGTTAATGCTTCAACCTGTTTACCAACGGTAATAATTTCATCAGCATACTCAGCATTAAAATTGCATTGTTTTAAAAGCGAGATAAAGCGCTGAACCGCCTCAACCGCTTGGTTTGGGTCGAGTGTTTTCTCAAACCGAGCAGAAGAATCTGTTCTTGTTTTGTGACGCATTGCACTCCGACGCACAACACCTGGTTCAAAATTTGCTGCTTCAAAAAATACTGAAGTCGTTCTCGGAGCAACTGAGTCATTCATGCCACCTTTAATACCGGCAAGACACATTCCTTTCTGCGCATCTGCAACAAGAAGATCTTCTGGAACCATGGTAATTTCGTTACCATCAAGCAGTAACATTGTTTCATCTTGACGCGCGCAGCGCACCACAACTTTTTGATCGGTAATTTTTGTTGCGTCATATGCGTGTACTGGCTGTCCCCACTCATGGGTTACATAGTTGGTCAAATCAACAATACCATTAATTGGGCGTGCACCAACTTTCAAAAGTCTACTGGTAACAAAAATATTTGAAGCTTTGTTATCAATTGACGTAAAGTAAAGCCCATTGAAAACATTACAACTTTCAGGCGCCTGATTTTCTACAACAAATGGCGTCGAGCTGGTTGGAGTTGAAACACCATCAAAGAAAACTTGTTTATGCTCTGTTAAGAAGTGCTCTTTTGGTAAAAATGGCAACTCTAGAAATGCAGCTATCTCACGGGCAAAACCACGATGCCCCCACATATCAGGGCGATGAGTAATCGACTTATTATCAACTTCAATAATAATATCTTTGCATTCAAACTTTTCACGCCACGCACCCTGCACATCTTTTTCATCAGCGTCAAGCGCAGGAACAAGTCCATCTTTATCAACACCAAAATCATCGAGACGTGCCCATACAAACCCATCACCTGTTTTTTTAACGAGAAAACAAATGTCTGTTGCATTTGGCGCAATCAAATCAATCGTCCCAGCACGCTCTGGCATTGCAACTTCTTTGCCCAGTTCAGGAATACGCACATTTTTGCTCGTAGCTGTTGGCTGCACAGCAAGATAAAAAACGGAAAGATCATAAGAAATCGGATAAAAATGTTCTATTTCAGCAGTCACCTGATTAAACTTTGCAATCAAATGATTAACATCAATGGTTTGCCAGTCGGCATCTATATGGTCAAAGATCCATGCAAGAGAAAGTTTCATAATGCACCCTGCAGAAATAGAATTTATTAATAGAAATTTACTAACGTTATGATCAATTGCACAATTTATTAAATGAATTAGTACAAAGATGCCTAAGATTCGCGAAACAGTCAATCGATAAAATTGAACCCCGCTGCTACAGCAAAAAAGCGACCAAAAGCTCTATTTCTTTGACTTTGGAGAATTTTTGAGCTATATCTGTTAGGTAAATTTACGGAAATTTTATGTTATTCAATTATGGGTCATAAAATTCCATTTTGAGGAACGTAGTGTTTTTCTAACTTCATAAAAAAGAGGAATAGATTTATGAAACTTAGAGCTCTCTCCCTTGCGACTGTTATGGCAGTTACATCATTCGGAATTCAAGCAGAAGGTCATTGGAGTAAAGATACACTCCGTAGCATGAAAAAAGCTGCTGCTCTTGGTGGTGTGGTAAGTGAAATTAACAACACCGCTTTTGGTGCAACAGACAAAAACAACAAAATGATTGGAGCTGCATCAACTCATGCTTTTAATCTCCTTGCAACAGCTCTAGAAGAAGGTGATCACCTTAACGACTTTAGAAAATTAGCACGCGTTTTAAACAAAGAATACAACAAAGAAGGTGTTGCAAACTGGGAATGCCTTAAGTTTGAAACTAAAGCTGAAGGCGAAGATGACAACGCAGCAAACAAAATTGACAAGGCTAAGATTGTAAGAATCATCAACCACCTTGTAAAAGAAGTTGGACACAAAACTCTTGATAAAGTTGCTGGCAAACACCTTAATGGTGATGCAAAGAGACTTCACCGTAGAGGTGCTCGAGTTGTTTACTATCCAGCTGTTGATACTGCTGCAAACATCGTTGAAGGTTACGTTCAAAACTGGCTTAAAGAAGAAGCTGACCAAGATGGTAAAACTTGCGTTGACCGTGTAAAAGATGGTCTCAAAACTACCTTCGTTAAAGGTGCTTTTGAAATGCTTGTAGCTGAAATCATTGGTGAATTAATCATCCGCGGAGCAGAAAGCAACGAAGATGTATCAATCACTGACTTGATTCCAAACATCCAAATGCCTCAATTAGTAAAGGCAGCTAAGTAAGATTTTCTAAATTCTTACAAAAGTTATCTAAAAGAGCTTAAGCTTAAAAGAGCTTAGGCTCTTTTTTATTGTCAAAATTTTAGGGGTGGGACATGAAGAAAAAAAATATTGTTTTAGGAATCATTATCATCACATCGTTTTTTACCTCTAATAATCACGCCATTACAAAAAAACACCTTGATGATTTTCAAACACCACTTGGTCTTGGTGCCTTTTTTGAACCATTTGCAAAATTCATAGATGAACACACACCTGACGGCACACATAAACAGCAAATCGTTAATACGCTTGCTCACACCGGAAAATCATGTAATTGGATTTATAAGGTAACAGCAGCAACGCTTGAACATGATGGCAGCCTTTTAATGCTGATCAATGATCTCCTGCGTACAGCAGTCAATGAAAAACCAAAATTATTTGAAGGTTGGG
>JAUIHA010000056.1 GCA_030432505.1 bacterium
AAAAAATACAGCTGCATTTTATTCAAACTTGTTTTGCCTTTACGGGACAGACAACGCCATTGGGCGAAAAAGTTTTTGAAAGTTTGCGCCAGTATACCCAAGGCAGTGTGAGTCAACCACAGGATCTGACAGCAGCCACAGGATTTATTCATGCTTATGATTTAACTAAATTGCTTATCGCAGCTATCGGGAAAAACAAACTAACAGGAGATGTTAAAAAAGATAGGCGGCATATTCGGACAGCTTTAGAAAATTTAGATAAGCCAATAGATGGCTTGGTAAAAAAATACCAAAAACCCTTTTCTGTATTCCATCCCAAGAAAAATCCCATGGCGCATGAGGCGTTGCACGAAGAAAATTATTGCATGGGAAAGTATGGTGCTGAAGACGAGGTGATTGTTCTAAGAGAAGTAGAACCAAGATGAGTTTATGGGGATTTAACTTAGGGCAATTAAGCTACCAGTTTCGTATTTTCCTTGCATTTGTTATTGGATTCTTGTTCCTACTGACAATGTTAACAGCATTCATTATTATTCCGCAGCTTGGCTATTTTTTAGGTAAACAACACCTGAAAGATCTCGAAACCAATTTGGCCTTAGAAACAGAAATTTTCAAACAGTTTATAGGTGAACAAAAAAAAACGTTAGATGATATTGCAAAATTCCCTGTGGTGATGAATTCAGTGATGCTGTCATCATCCCCAAGCATGGATCTGGTTGATTTATTCGAGCATACATTAATTGCCTCTGAAAAAAGTCAGCTTATTCTGCAAAATATTAATGGCGATATTTTGCTAAAAAGAACGGATGATGTACATGGATTCTATGGGGCTGAAGAAAAATGGTTTATAGATTTATTGCAGGGGAAGCGTGATTTTCATTTTCAGTTGTTGTATCAACAACAAGATAAATTTACTTTTCACTTGGCAGTTCCTGTAAAGTATAGAAATAGTTCAGAGGGTGTTTTAAGCGCTGAAATTACAGTTCCATTACGCAGGGTTTTTTATACGGATTTATTCAAAGAAAACGTCGGATTTAAGTTAACACAAGGTGATGTGGTCATCAGCACTCCTTATGAACACATTGTTAAGCCTTATGCAACTACAAAAATAATTACAAATCCTGATATTAAATACACATACATCACCGATTATGAACCCATTGAGAAAACGGAAAGAAAATTAAGAAACCTTATTTTATGGATGATGCTTTGCGGTTTGCTGGTTTCATTTATTTTGTTCTGTTTGTTAACATACAGTGCTTATACCAATAAAAGCAACTCACCAAAACCGTCTTTCAATGAAACTTATCTTTTTCCTATTATTATTGGCATGATTGGTATTGCAGCGACCGCCTCAGGTTACCATTTATTTAAAGACCAAGAACAACAGACTATTCAAGATGAAACATTATACCATGCTAAAAAAATGATCCAATCCTTAGAGCATGCCATTGAAGATAAAATGTCTGCTTTAGATTTTATCAGTATTTTTTATGCGGCATCTCAACATGTTGATAGAGCTGAGTTTAAAACAGTGGTACAACCCATACTAAACAAGCAAAAAAGTTTTCTTAGTATCAAGTGGCTACCCTATGTGATACATAAAGACAGAAAATTAAAAGAAGATTTGGCGAGAGTGGATGGCATTAGAAACTTCGAATTTCACACCAGAGATAGTAATGGTGCAAAAGTAACAGCCAAGAAAAAAGATAATTATTTTCCTGTTTATTATGTTGAGCCTATAGATTCCAATAAAAAAATGCTTGGACGCGACTATGCCTCAGACGAAGAATATTATCAGATATTGAGGATGTCAGAAAAAAAAGGAGAAAAAATCGCCACTAAACCTGTTGATATGAAACTCAATAATGACACAAAAAAAGGTTTCTTGATTTTCAGTCCAGTTTTCAAGTGTGATAAAAATAATTTTTTTAGTGATGAGGGAGTAAAAAAATTAAAAGGTTTTTTGGTAGCAGAAGTTCAAATAGATCACGTTATAAATTCTCTTTCTAAAGAAAATGATAATAGATTTTCCATTGATATTTCAGATGTGACATCTGATGAAACAATTCCCATATACAATCAAGAAAAACAAGATATAACGTTTCAGTATGAGCAAGAAATTGATATTTCAGGGAGGCGTTGGAAAATAAAAATATCTACATTGGATCCGCTTTCTGATAGCGAATCCTTTTGGTGGCCTATTTTTATATTAATGCTTGGTATTGTTTTTTCAACGACTATCTCATTGATGTTAATGCAGCAGATAAGACGTCGAGATACCGTAGAAAAAGAAGTAAAAATAAAAACATCCGAGCTTCAGTCCAGTGAGAGCCGCTTGAGAAATATTTTTGTTTCAGCCGTGGATGGTATTTTTATTGTTAATTATGACGGAAATATAGAAAGTTTGAATCCGGCAAGCAGAAAAATGTTTGGTTATACTTGCAGCGAAGCAGTAGGCCAATCATTAAGATCGTTAATACCTGATTTTGATATCAGAAATCCAATCCAAAAAAAAATCGTTAACAATAGTGACTCATATTATGGTCTTCGAAAAAATGGCGAAAAATTCCCAATCGATATTTCATTAAGTAGTTTTAAAGTATCAGACAGAAAGCTATACAGTATGGTCACTCGCGATATTACTGATCGCAAAGAAGCCGAAGAAAAAATAACAGAGTCATTGAAATTTCAAGATCTTATTAAAGAGTCTAATCCTGATCTTATTTTTGTAAAAGATGAAAACTTCAGAATTATTGACTGCAACCAGGCTTTTCTTCATATGTATCCTGAAAGCACTCGTGGGGATGTTATCGGGAAAACAACATTTGAGAAATATAAAAAAAATGAAATGGAGGCGTTTTTGTCAATGGATAAAAAAGCCTTCAAAGAAGGAAATGTTCAATATGATGAAACGATTACTTTCCCCAATGGTGAAATGAGAACATTGTTTACACAAAAAATAAGATTTGAAAATAATAAAAAAGAGCCATTTATTCTTTGTATTGCAAGAGATATAACCGATAGAGAAAAATTGACCAAAAAACTGATGCAATCAAATGAAGAATTGCTTCGATTTGCTTACATTTGCTCTCATGATTTGCAAGAGCCTATTCGCATGATGGCAAGTTTCGCAGAAAAACTTGAAATGAGAATAGGTAACACAATTGAAAGTGATAAAAAAGCAAAACAGTACTTTCATTTTATAAAATCAGGAGCAGAGAGGGCCCGTAATCTGATTGCAGATATTTTGTCTTATTCAAAAATTGACAATGAAACAGCCAAGAGAGAAATAGTGGATCTTAATGAATTGCTTGGTCAAATTAAAGAAAATATTCTTGCAATGGATGACAGTAGAGAAAATAAGAGCATTATTTCAATTGAACCTGGTCTGCCAACGATTATTGGTAATAAAGCACAGTTCTTACAGTTGTTTCAAAACTTGATTCAAAACGGGATCAAATACCAAGACATGCACTGCCAACCCACCATCCACATCTCATGTACTGAACTTGAGCGGGTATGGAAATTTTCTATTTCAGATAATGGCATAGGTATTGAATCGCGGCATCATGATAAAATTTTTGATGTTTTTCAAAGGCTTCATCGAACCACAGAGTACTCAGGTACAGGAATTGGTTTGTCCATTTGCAAAAAAGTAGTTGAGAGCTATGGTGGTGAAATTTATGTGGACTCAGAGCCTCATAAGGGGGCAACATTTTATTTTACCTTAAGGAAGGAGGCCGTTGCGTGATAAACAAGAATGAAAAAAAATTAGCAGATATTTTACTGGTGGAAGACAATGACGGTGATATTTTACTGACGCAAGAAGCTTTTGAAGAAGCAAAATTTAACAACAAACTCCATGTGGTAGAAGATGGTGACAAAGCGCTTGATTTTTTGTATCAACGCCATGCTTATGCTCAAGCCAGTGCTCCAGATCTTATTTTATTGGATTTAAATATTCCCAAAACAGATGGCAGAGCAATTTGTAAGATAATTATGTCAGATGAAAAATTAAAGAAAATACCAGTAGTCATTCTAACCAGCTCGACGGCTGATAGGGATATTATAGAAAGCTATAATTTGCATACTAGCCGTTATATCGTTAAGCCTGTCGACGCGCATAAATTTATTGATGTCGTTCGATCGATTGAACACTTTTCTATTGAAGTACTATGTTTGCCTTTGAACAATAAGGATGCAGGTTTAATAAATGCCTAGTGAATTTAAAAAAGACTTATCACCTGATGCACAAAGCATTCAAGATGCATTTGATGATTACGCTTATCGAGTCTCTCATGATTTACAAGCATCTTGCCGCATTATCTCTCATTTTTCCGAAAAGCTATTGCAGATGGAGCGTAGCAGCGATGAAAAATCAGAGCAGTATTTTGAGCACCTTATGCGGGCAAGTGATAAGTTACAACAAATGATAGATGCCCTCTTAACGTATTCTCAACTAGGCAGTTCTATAGCAGAAAATGTGTCTGCAAACACAAGAAAAATAGTTTACCAACTTGTAAAAAATTTAGATGTTGAGAAAAGTTTGAATGCAAAAATAGAAGTACCAACACTTCCTCCTATGCGTGGTTCTGTCAAGCAGATAGAATTGCTGTGGATGCATCTGCTACAAAATGCTGTTAAGTTTCAGCCGGTTGGTGTACAACCGAAAATTTCTGTGATGGTCTTTGAGCATGAAAGTGAGTATGTGTTTGGCATTGAAGATAATGGTATTGGCGTGAGTGATGCATTTCAGGCCAAGATGTTTTCGATGTTTGAAGTGTATGATAGCAGAGCTTATCCAGGTCTGGGTGTAGGTCTGGCTTTGTGTAAAAAAATTGTTGGTTTGCATGGTGGGCGCATTTGGGTAGAATCATCTCTAGGTAAGGGCACCACCATCTTTTTTTCCTGGCCCCAGTAGGCAGCATCCCTAAAGTTTTTATTGAGTCCCTGTTTTTAAGATGCCTTTTTTAACGCATTTTGGATAACGAGTGGTAATTCAATGGTAAAGGATGCCCCTTTACCGGCCTGGCTTGCCACAGAAATTTGACCGCCATGCATCTCAATTATCTGTCGACTAATATACAGACCTAAACCAAGACCATGTTGACTGAGTCTTTCTTGATCCTCGACTTGGTAAAGGCGGTCAAAGATGTAGGGTAGATCTTTGGCACGAATGCCACGTCCTGAGTCAGATACTGCCAAGATAATGCCTTGACTAGATCCATCCACGCGCGCTTCTACATGGATTTGTCCACCTACGTTGGTAAATTTAATCGCGTTGCTCACCAGGTTCACTAAGACTTGTCTGATTCGATGAAGGTCAATATAAACAGGTGGAATGTCATCGATGCGCTGAGATAATTGAATATTTTTCCGATGAGTATCATGGTGCATGAGCGTGAGGACATCATGAAATACATTCTGAATCGATGTGGGCTCAAAGTTCATAGACATCTTTTGGTTGTCGATGCGTGTAACATCCAGTAAATCATTGATGTACAGCGACATCTGATCACACCCTGAGAGGCATATAGATAAATACTCAAGCTGCTTCTCGTTGATAGGACCAGGGATTTTGTCAATCATAATGTTGATAAATTCACGCACAGATGTCAGAGGTGTTTTCAGTTCATGTGAAATGGTTTGGTAAAATCGGCCAATTTCTTCGTTTTTCTTTTTAAGCTCTTGGTTGGTCTTTTCTAGGGCTTGTGTTTTTTTCACAACTTCTAAGCGTAGAAGAAATTTTTCCATGGCATTAGAAATAGATCGCTCCAGACAGGCTGTGGATAAACGGTTTTTAGGGATAAAGTCATCCACACCCACATGGATAGCATCGATAGCAATTTTTTGTCGTGCAATCCCGGTAAAAATAATAATAGGCGGGGTTAAGTCTGTTGCTTCTATGGTGATGTTCGGCTTAATGGCTTCAGCAAGCTCAAGGCCATTCATATGATCGAGCACATAATCGATGATGCAGATATCAAAAGACTTAGATTGTGTGGTTTCCATTGCTTCAGCAGAACTTTTACACCATGTGATGTGGATATTGAACTTAGAGGCTTCCAAATAGTCCTGGAAGATATCAAAATCAGCAGCAC
>JAUIHA010000057.1 GCA_030432505.1 bacterium
CGTGAACTCCAAAAACACTTTAAGCCCAACCTAAGTGGCTTTATTGCAACCTATGGCGGGTACATGGATATATCAAATACCGACGGATTAGTTTCATTTCCACTTCGTCACGTAAGCCCTAAAGTGTATGTTGCGGTAACCCCGGAAATCAAACTGATTAATGTTAAAGGCAACACCCTTTCACACAAAGAGTTTATTCCATCTGAAGAAAATCCAACCGAAGTGTATCTTTTTGAAAAAAAAGAAGATGACAAAAAGCAAACTTACTGGAACATTTCCAAAGTCGAAATTCCAAAAGATAAAAAGATTAATCCTATCACCATTGTTTTTATCACCCACCCAAAGAACCTCTTTATCGCACCAGGACATGTCATCACAGCAGAGAATGAACAACTTGTTTTACCCGATATCTTTGTGGTTGGAAACATTGATAAAGCAAAAGAAATCCTTCAAATGCTTGATATAAAAAGGTTTTTTGAAGCAATAGATATTGAAGAAAAGAAAGCCGGTGAGACAACAGTCCAAAAGCTTATTAAAAATTTGTAAGTCGTAATTGAACTAATAACCTCTTAATATAAGGAGAGACGGTATGTTTAAGAACAATAACAAAATGCTTGTTCTGCTAGCACTTGTAGCAGGACTTTGCTTGCCAGCATGTGGTAAAAAGAAACACAAAAAAACGGCACAACGTGTTGACCAGCGAGTAAAACGTAAAGAACGCGAAAAAAGCAAACGTGAGCGTCGTCGTGAACGCCGCAAGAAAAGACATATGCGCAAGAAAAAACATATAAAAAAAGAGCAACGCAAAACACGTCGCAAGCACCGTCGTAAAAAGAAAGAAAAAAAGAAGGAAGGACGCAGCGGAGGCTGGCTCTTCAGAAGCTAAGTAATTAAGGGCGACCGTTTCTGGTCGCCCTTTTCTTTCATTTAAAGCCTAAGTCTTTCTTAAATGCTTCTTGATTCGGCTCACGCCCCAAGTAATTTCTGAGCAAGATTGCAGGATCAACACTACCACCCTTACTCAAAACCATATCCGCAAACCTGCGGCCATTCTCTGTATCAACTAAGCCTCCCTCTTTAATTTTATAAAAGAGATCAAGCGCAAATACTTTTGACCACATGTACACATAGTAACACGCACTATAATTCATTAAGTGTCCAAACGATGCGTGCATGTGTGCTCTATCATCATAAGTATGATGAGGAACATATTTTTCATACAATGTTTTCCAAAGCTTACTAGTATCTTTTTTTCCACCCTTAAAACACTCAAGTGAATAAAATGAAAGCAACGCCTGACGTAAGATAAAGCTCCCTGAATCAAACTTTTTGAGTTCTACAAGCTTTTCAATGATATCTTCAGGAAGTGTTTTTCCTGTTTTATAGTGAGAGCTCACACGAGCAAGAATATCTTTGTCATACATCCATTCTTCAAGCATTTGTGACGGCATTTCAACAAAATCAAGTTTCACCGAAGTACCAGCATGAGAAGCTAAGCGTGTTCTTCCTAAAACACTGTGTAATGCATGCCCGAACTCATGGAAGAAGGTTCTTACATCACCAAACTTAAGAAGCTCTGGACGGCCACCATTTGCTTTTGGAAAGTTTGCAATAACAATCGCCATGCTTGGGGATTTCAAATCAGTTCCATCATCATTTTTTCTAATTTGCGATGGAATGATGCCACCGTGGCACGCATGCGTATACTTATTATCGCGAGGATAGAGATCAAGATAGATGTATCCTCTCAGCTCATTATTCTGAGCATCCCATACCTCAATAAGCTTCACTTCTTCATGCCATACCCAGTCAGGCTTAACTTGCTTGAATTTCAAACCAAAAAAATCTTCGTAAATACCAAGCATACTATCAAGCGCATGCTGTGCAGGAAAGTATTCCGCTATTTTACGATCATCAATTGCTAGATTTTTTTTCTTGTATGATTCAATGACGTAGCCATAATCCCATTCATTGATGTTTCTATTGTCATCAAGCTTGACACCATCAGGCAAATTATCTTTCAGATACACAAACTCTTGTTTCCATTTTTTTACACTGTTTTCTGCTAAGTCTTTTAGAAACGACTCAACGGTTTCGATATTTTTTGCCATTTTTGATGCAACGCTAAGACCAGCAAACGTCTTATATCCTAGTAGTTGGGCAAGCTCATGGCGCTTTTGAATAACGGTCTCAAGGATTTCTTCATTCGCTGGATATGCTCGGTTTCTAAATGCTAAGTACATCGCTTCACGGGTCTTTTCAACGCCACAATGCTTTGCTACTTCTTGCATCACCGGGCCATTACATGGCAGGATATAAAGATCGTCCTCTTTTTTAAGCGTCTTAATAAAATCGTCACTTAGACCTTCAAGCTCTTGCAATGTTGCCTTCACAACGCTCTTGTCTTCGGCAATATTTTTTTCAAAGTTCATTTTAAGAACTGCAATTTCTTTGTGCTTCCCCTTAACTTTTTCAAGCTCCGCTGGCGGCAGATGAAGACCTGAACGTTTTAGCTCATCCATTGATTCTTTGAAGAAATATTCCTCTTCTTCGCTAAGCTTTTCATTCTTCTTATTGCCTTGCACATAATCATTGAACATCGCATAGATGTCAGGATTAAGATACAAGTCAGTTGAAAATTGTTGAAGCTGAATAAAGCCCATCTGGCATGCATCACGAATTTCTTTTTTAGGACTCACCATTTGAAACATTTGCAAGCCAAAAGCAACTTGATAAATTTTCCGTTGCGATTCATCTAATGCTCGAACAGTATTATCAAATGTCCTCTGCGCTTTATCGATAGACAAAATGGCGTCTAATTCTTTTCGTGCAAGCTCTTTTGCAAAAGCTGCCATAGACTCAGCCTCTTTGGCTGTTTTTGGAAAAAATTTGGAAATATCAGCTGCGCTGGTCAAAACGCTTTCGACTAGCTCTTTATGTGA
This sequence comes from bacterium, assembly GCA_030432505.1. GTDB lineage: Bacteria > Babelota > Babeliae > Babelales > RVW-14 > JAUIHA01. The sequence continues at coordinate 2,943 of JAUIHA010000057.1, forward strand.
TTGCAGTGTCATTGATCTCTCTTGTGCGGTATTTGTACAACTCATTAACATAGTGGTCCCCAATACTCCAGCAAAAATTTTTTTGCTTCGTCTAAACATACTCATCCCCATCACGCTTTTTTTAAAAATAAAAAACCACGAAAACTGTGAGTAGTATATAACGATTTATTAGGAAAAATAAAGAATGATTATTGTATAGGCACCACTGCATCTGCAGGGGCTTGTTCAGCTGGCGCTGCAGGAAGTTGAATTCCTACAGCAACCGCATAATCTTGAATCTGGGCCAGATAGCCCTCGATCTCAGTAATATCTTTTTGTTCAACAAAATACAATGATGCAGTCCTAAGCGCCTCAGCAATCTGTATAAGACCGTCTTCATCATATAAATCTTTTTCTTGTACAAATTTATCATAAATCTCTTTTGCTGAAGCCATAATGGCTGCTTCAAGCTCAAAAATAGTTGCCTCATCAAGCGCGCCTTCAGCTTGCAATTCATCGAACAACTGCATCACTTCATACAAGCTATCAATTGGTGCGGGGCCTTCTTCCTCAGGAACCTCAATGATTTCTTCTTGAACCTCTTGAATTTCCTCAACAACTTCTTCAATCTCAGCAACGACACCTTCTTGAACGTCAGCTTCCACCTCACCAAAGTAGGCATCATCACCCATCATTTGATAATACTCTTGATCAGTAAAACTTTCAGACCCAGCCGGGAATTGTTCATCTGGTGGAACCATTTCATCCCAACCTACACCAAAGAGTAACTTGATAAATGGCTCAAATTGCCCTTTTAGTTTCGATTTCATTGCACGATACAAACTAAATCTGTTTAAGAACGCAAATAGACGCTCTTTTGCCTTAAGCGAAATTTCTTGGTAGCCAGGGACAGATTGCTTAAACTCAACAGGCTCTAGATACTGTCCTGTTTCAAGGTACGGTGTATAAACAAACTGTTCATAAATTGCTTGCCCTTCAACCGTATTTAAGAAATCTTGTTTTGCTTTTCTGTAGTCCACTGCAGAACGAAGAAAAATTGCCGCAAGAATCTTCATAGCTTTTGGTATATCTCGTTTTGAAAGCATAGATGAATCCTGCTTCTCAAAATTGTAATCGGCTATTTGTTTAAAATTTTTAAAATAAACGGATAAGAAATCTTGAACTGACTTTCCTTTAATTCTTATTGATGTCAATAGTGGTCTAAAAAGTGGCGGTACTTTTGTTACCAGGTCTCGTGCAGATCTAAAACCAGGAGTTTTGTAGAGGCCATACGCAAGCACCATCATTTCCATAGGAAACTGAGCTACAGAAACTTCACCAGTTTTTTTCGCTTGTAAAAGTAAGAATAGTTTTATCAAGAATTCTGAGAAACCATCTGTTCGTAGTATCTTCTTTTTAGTCGCAGGATCCTCAACAAGTGTCCCCTGAGTTATAGGCTTAAGACCCAGTTGAACAACTGCATCAAAAAGTTTCTTCAAGTTTTTGTCTGGAACCTCAACAACTGGCTCTATCTCAACACCTTTAAAACCGTTACTAATATCATAATGATTAAAACGAAAGATCATCCCAACTTGACGTTCAGGATAATCCGGATGTGGTGTAAGCATATTTACTTCTGGCGCATAATAACTTGCATCTCTAAGCGTCACCACTAGGTTTTTAAGATTTCTTGTCATCAATCCCAGAGACTGCTTGGTATCTTGCATCATCTTCTTAAAAATTTGAGAAAATGAAAGACCAGGAAATTTGAGTTGCAACTTACTCTTACTCTTCTTTTTCCCTGGCTTGCCTTTTGTAACCTTTTTTGCAGCTGGAGCTTTTTTCTTGGTAACACGTTTTTTAGCCACACTTGTAGCTCTTCGGCGACGAGCAGTCTTCACTTTTGCGGCATCAAGACCAACAAACGTAAAAACTAGAAGTACAGCAAAAATATTACGCATTCTCTTCATCATACCACGCGCCTCGTAAACCTTTTTAATATATCGCCATGTCATCTTCGTAATACTCTTCTTCTGAACCCATCATCGCAGCAGCATCATCTGTAAGCTGTTGGTCCATGAACTCAGTCCCTTGCTCATCGCCCCAGTTATCAACCGGCACTTCCGCACCAAACTCTTCAACTGAACCTTCTCCGCCAAGCTCTTGAAGAATTTGTGCTTCAGAGAGATCCTCAATTGGCACTTGTTCCATAGGTTGAGCACCAAAATCATCACCAAACTCATCTTGTTGCTGTTCTTGAAAATCTTCTTGAGCTTCCATCATAGCGTCTTCATACTGACGCTGCTTCATTTCTGCTTCTGCAATGGCATTATTTTTAAACTCATTCACATCGCCAACCATTTGCTTAAGCGGCGCTAAAAACGGCGAAATGATATTATTAAACTGATCTCTCACCGTAGGATCAATACGTCTGAAACAATCACCTACTTTTTCCTTTAAGAAGGTTAAAGGGTCAAATTCAGGATTTGTCATTTCTTTTGACGCACGCAAAATAGTCGCGGTCAAATAGGCAATACCCTGATCTTTTGTTAAATAAAAATCTTCATGAAGATAGTCACCCATACCATCATGGTAGTGACCATCAATATCAAACTTTCTGTTTACAACTTTTTCCATAAACTGATATTGTCCAACAACATCGAGCCATTTTCTCAGTGATATTTTCACCTTTGGACTCTTAAGCGCTTGAGCACCAGCTTGTGGTCGCTCCATTGCAACCGCTTCACCAGCTGCAACATTTTGCACCTCAGTGATAAGCTCTGCAATCTCTGGACCTTTATCAGGAAAAGCTGTATCAAGAGCTTCTTTAACACTTTGTAAAACTTCAACAAGAAGGTCTGCATGCATTTTCATTTCACCATTAACAATTTCTGGATCTTCATCAGGCATAAAGGTTTTTCTTAGTCCACTTAAGTCATGAACATGAATCTTAAGACCTTGCATAAGCCATTTCAAATCAGTTTTTGTTAAATCCTGCGTAATGAGTGGCGCAATATCTCGGATCATATCCGTACGAGCATCATACCCATCCATGCTATAACGCATAGCACTTATTTGCACCATCATGTCTGACGGTTACCGCACTTCACCAGTTCGAGGATCTACACGATCCGCATACTCATCAAGTACACTTTGTGCTACAGGAAT
>JAUIHA010000058.1 GCA_030432505.1 bacterium
GTAAGAAGAATTTAGGAACTGTTGCTTTTTCATACACTTCAATACCATCAGAAAGAATCGCAAATGGATCATTGGTATAATGATCAAAAAGCATTGGGATCTTTATTTTCTCAACCATTTCTATTGGGTTAATATCAAACATATTACCATTCAACATGAAGTTTAGAACCTTATGGCCAATACCAGACTTCATAAGCGCCCAATAATACCAACGATCTTCAACAAGAAAAGCTCTATTAAACAAATTCTGAAATTGATTAAACATGCAACTCAAACCCAAAGCATCAGCTGTTGCTCGCCCTTCTTCCATTGCTTTTACTGTTGCATGCATTGCCATTGCACCTCCAAAACAAAAGCCTTGAAGAATAATTGGAAGGTCATTATCTTTACGAACAAAATCGATAGCTGCTTGAATATCAAGGTAAGCATTTGGTCCAAAGTCATTCTTTTCTAAAAAGTTGTTTGATCCTTCACTTTTCCCCATACCTCGCCAATCGAACGACAACACATTACAGTCTGGAAAAATTTGCGTAAATGGCGCAGCCCATTCTTTTGGTGGCGTGTGATCGTGGAAATAACCAGCAACATAAATAATGTTGAACTTGGCCTGCGGGCGTTTAAAGAAAAGTGATGATATTCTGAATTTGTCTTCAGTCAAAAGCATAACCTCACGAGCACCATACTCGTTAACTGAGCGCTCATACACCGTATCTTGAGAGTTAAAGCTTCTTGTTTTTTCAAAAAACAATGGTCTCATTTTTTCAATAAGTTGACGATCTTCTTCTGTTTGCTCTTTGATGTGAACCGTTGGTACGAATTTTTTCTGCTCTTGAGTCTTTACAGTCTTATTCTGTTCTGCATGAACAAAAGAAACCGTAGCACAAAAAATACCGAAAAGTATTGCCTTAGTTGTTTTTTTCATAACGTTTATTCCCAAATTTAAATAGATAATCTAATGAGATAGAATCTGATAAAGATGGGTCATACTACCATAGAAAGCCGCATCCTGGCAAATAGGCCATCTAAATAGAGTCTTTATTCCTTAAAAAGATCTCTTTAGTCACTTCTATACCAAGGATTTTGATAAGAGACATTCCAAAGATAACCCCCCAGTCAAGCAAGCTTAGGGGTACAGTAGAAAGAAGCTTCTGCATAAATGGCACATAGACTGCTACGCATTGCATAATAAAACCAGCAAAAACTGCCCACACTAACCACCTATTCGAAAATGGATTCATACGAAAAAGTGAACGCCGAAAGCTTCGAACTGAAAAAACATACAATAGTGAATCTACTGCCAAGGCGGTAAAAACAATTGTTCGAATATGCTCGAATGCAAGGGATGAATGGTAAAAAAGTAATACATATAAACCAAACAAGCCTAAATCTGTTATCACACCAATAATAAAAATAAGAAACTTCATTTCATTATTAACGACAGGCTCATTTTTTCTTCGCGGCGGCTCTCTCATAATCTCAGGTTCACTAGGCTCAACAGTAAGAGCAAGAGCAGTAAAACCATCTGTAACAAGGTTAATCCAAAAAATTTGTACCGCTAGCATTGGAAGTGGAAGCCCCGCTAATAATGCTGCCAATATAAGTATAATCTCACTAAAGCTATCAATCATAAGGTAGGCAATGACTTTGCGAATATTATCAAAAATTGTTCGACCTTCTTGTACAGCACTGGTAATAGTTGATAAATTATTATCAAGAAGCACCATATCAGATATTTCATGCGAAACATCTGAACCTGAACCAAGCGCGACCCCAATGTCTGCCGCTTTAAGCGCTGGCGCATCATTCACCCCGTCTCCGGTCATAGCAACCGCTTGCCCTTTGCCTTGCCAAGCCTGAACAATACGAATTTTATGACGCGGATCAACCCGTGCAAATACATCAATCGTATCAATTTTTTCGGCAAGCTGGTTCGGCGCAAGTTTATCAAGCCTTTCACCCGTCATTACATGCTCTTGTGCAGTAGCAAGCCCAACTCCGTTAGCAATATAACTTGCTGTTTCTTGATGATCACCTGTTACAAGAATAACGCGAATTCCTGCCTCCTTTAATTCTTTAACTGTTTGTGCAGCCTGAGGACGTAGTGGATCTTGTATTCCTATAAGCCCAGCACATGTAAGACCGGTAATTTCTTCATCTACTGATGAAATACCATCATCCTTCACCGCTAGAGCAAGAAGACGCAAGCCACGTTTTGTCATGTCTTCAGTCATATCCCGAAAATGCTGTAGGTTACCATTATCATGGTTACACATATTAAAAATGCGCTCTGGAGCACCCTTAACAATGAGGCGTTTCTTTTCATTCCATTGGTGTAATGTTGCCATATATTTTCTATCAGACGAGAATGGCACTTCGTCCAAACGTTGAAAATCTGCTCGTATCTTTTCGATGGGAAGACCAGCTTTTTGTGCCGCTTGTACAAGTGCACGCTCCGTTGGATGCCCAACCGTCGCCTCTCCCGTAGCAGCAATTTCTACATCATTATTCAAAACACAGAGCGTTAACAACTCTCTAAGATCTTCAGATAAACTCATATCTTTCTTTTCTTGAGCAAAATGTATCACTTCTTTGGAAGTAATTATTTCAACAACACGCATACTTCCCTCAGTCAAGGTCCCCGTTTTATCAGTACAAACAACAGAGACACTCCCCAATGTCTCAGCTGCAACTAAGTGACGAACTAAGGCCTTACGCCTCAACATACGATACATCCCTATAGCCAAAATTGCGGTAACTGTTACCAATAATCCCTCAGGAATTGAAGCAACGGCAAGAGCAATAGAAAGTGTTAATACTTCATGAAAAGAGATTCCTTTAATCAGAGCGATAACTGCTACTATTGCCGTAACAAACAGCATAATCCCGCCAAGCACCCAGCTAAAGCGCTTAATTTGTAGCTGAAGCGGCGTCTCTTCTTCTTTCGTCTCAACAACTAGACGTGCAATATGCCCAAGCTCTGTATCTTTACCTGTTGTAACCACAACGCCTTCAGCTTTTCCACTCACCACGTAAGTTCCAGCAAAAGCCATATTGGTTCTGTCTCCAACAACACACTCTTCTTGAATAGCCTGAGAAGTCTTTTTGATTGGTTTTGCTTCTCCTGTTAACAATGCCTCCTCAATGGTCAGGTCAGTCACCTTGACTAAGCGGACATCGGCTGGAACCCGAGCTCCAGCAGCAAGCAAAACATAATCTCCTGGAACAAGCTCTCTGGCATCTATTGAAATCACTGCACCATCTCGCTTAACATGACAATATGAAACCTCATAGGATTTCAGAGCTCGAGCTGCCTTTTCAGCACGCCACTCTTGGAAAAAGCCAACAACGACATTGATCACAACAGCAAGCATGATGATACAGGCATCTTTATATTCGCCAATCAAGACACTCATCCCAACAGCAATGAGAAGAATGAACATCATTGGATTGAGAAATTGGCTCAAAAATATAGTAAACACAGAGAAACCGCCCTCTTCAGGCAAAGCATTACTTCCAAATCGTTTCAACTGTTCTCGCGCAAAATCACTTGAAAGCCCCCTATCAGCACTTGTTTGCAGTTTTTTCATCACATCATTGCTATCAATTTGATAAGCCTTCATGGCTCTCCTTTTATGATAAAAAAGGTCCTATTCACCATTTCTCATATCATGCTCAAAGGGTACAAAAATAGTGGTAAAAATTTCAATAAATCAATCTAATAATGAGCTTCATAGAAATTAATATAAAAAGCCTTTTTTTCTTGACATGGCCAGACCACGCTGCTACTCTTTGGCATGCATGTTGAGGGGAGGAAGTAACCTGAGCTGTTATCCAATCGGTCTTTCCATGCAAAAGATTATTAAAATCCCTAAATGAACAATACTTTTGTATTGTTCGCCCCCCCAACCCTCCAGCTTGTCCTAAGTTGGAGGGAGTTTTTTTGCCATTTTTAGGAAAATTTAGAAACTAACTTTGACCATCTTGCTTGATAGACTCTCTATCTGCTGGCCTTGGTTCATGAAAACAGACTTCACGAGATAGAAGTTTTCGCCTTGGAATGGCTTTTCATCACACCAATGTGAACCCTGAATAAGATCTTTATTTATTGGTTTTTTAGGAATGAAACCTTTTTTAGTAAGGCGGTAAACATTATACCCCATAAAGGTCAGGGCGCGTTCTGCAAGCTCTTCAATGTTTTTATAATGAAGAGGCTTCCATTGCAGCAAAACGCTTGTTTTATCATGATTCGCCTCAAACTGCCGTATGACCGGAAGGTCAAAAGAATTAGCAGTGACCGTCTTATTTTCTGAAAACGTAAAAATAGAACCGCGCTTTCTCCCGCATCCACCCAACAATGGTATAAGCAGGAGCAGCGTATATAATTTTCGAGCATTACTCATGGTGTATCTTATTAATAAGGCCTATTCTGGAGCAAAAATAACGTTAAATTCTTCAGCTGCTTTTTTCAGTGTTTCTGCATCTTCATCAGATAAAACCTCTGTTGTTGCAATGTTTTCATAGGTGGCGTTATGAGCTCCTTGCGTGTAATTTGCACACTGCGTTACATATTGTTTTATGTACTCAAGAGGAAGTTTTGTCAGATACCCTTCTTTAAGCAGGAATAAGAAAATAACCTGATCAACAAATGAGTATGTTTCACCTTCATTTTGTTTTAAGATTTCAAGCGCACGTTTTCCACGATCAAGCGCCTTCTGACTTGATTTATCAAGCTCAGAGCCAAACTGAGCAAATGCAAGAAGTTCTTCATACTGTGCAAGCTCTAGTTTAAGCATTCCTGAAACTTTTTTCATAGCCTTCGTCTGAGCAGCTCCACCAACACGAGAAACTGACAAACCAACGTTCACTGCAGGACGAACACCACTATTAAATAAGTTGGTATCTAAGAATATCTGTCCATCGGTAATGGAAATAAGATTTGTTGGAATATATGCAGATATGTCATCACCTTGCGTTTGAATAATTGGCAGCGCTGTGAGTGAACCACCACCCTTTTCCTCAGAAAGTTTTCCTGCACGCTCAAGTAAACGTGAATGTATGTAGAAAATATCACCCGGATACGCTTCACGTCCTGGCGGCCTTCTAAGCAGCAGTGAAAGTTCTCGATATGCAATAGCATGCGAACTAAGATCATCATAAATCACAAGAACGTCTTTCCCCTTTCTCATGAAATATTCACCAATCGTACATGCAGTGTATGGAGCAAGAAACTGGTTTAATGCTGGCTCTTTTGCATCAGCATCAACAATAATTGTGTAATCAAGTGCACCGTATTGCTCAAGCTTATTAATAATTTTTGCGGTACTTGATTGCTTATGACCAATTGAAGTGTAAATACAAATTACATCCTTACCTTTTTGATGCAAAATAGTGTCAATAGCAATACTTGTTTTTCCAGTACCCCTATTCCCAATAATAAGTTCTCGCTGCCCACGCCCAATTGGAATCAAACTATCAATAGCGATTATCCCTGTTTCAAGGGAACGATTGATAGGACTGCGGTCTGCAATACCAGCAATAGGCTGCATCACTGGCATCTGTTTTTCACATTCAAGATCACCAAGCGCATCCTCCGCAAAACCTCGAGCATTGATAACTCGCCCCAAAAGTTTCTCACCAACAGGAACAATGAAAAGATCACCTATTCTCTTAACAATATCTTTTTCTTTCACCACCATTTTACTATCAAGTAAAACAACAGAAACGTAGTCTTCATCTAAGTCAAGAATGATACCTCTACTACCCGATTCAAAAGAAACAACCTCACCAAAAGCTGCATTGGTCAAACCGTACACTTTACAGATACCATCGCCAATTTTAATAACAATACCAATTTCTTCAAGATTTTGTTGAGGCTTTTCGCTGAGTGCCTCTTCTAATATAGAAACAATGTCTGTATCTTTTATTACCATAATTCTACTCGATGTAAGACTGAACGTTCAACTTCTCTTAGGCGACGAGCAAACGATTGCTCCCATAAAAATGTTTCACCAACAATTCGTAAGC
>JAUIHA010000059.1 GCA_030432505.1 bacterium
ATAAGAAGCGGGATACAAACAAATGGGCCAATGGTGTAGCCAATTGCCCAGAGCATAGGCCATAAGGAGAAGGTGATTCCTCGTCCACAAAAGGTGCTAAAAAGGGTATAATGCTTAGGAAAGAGCCCTGAAAAACCGAAAAGTCCGTCTCGAAGAGAATTAAATGACAGCGAGCCGAGAACGCCTACAAGCATGCTTTTGCCCTGAAATGATTGATTCTGTGCCTCAATAACCTTGTAGGTGAGTTGGCTAACAGGGAATGGGAGCTTCTCATCTTCTAGAAATTTTCTAGAAAAACAACGCCCTAAAAAGATTCCTAACGATCCTGCAGCAAGGCATATTCCCATGACAAGGAGACAAAATTTTACCGGGTGTGAAAGGCATATAAGAAATCCTGTGGGATTTAGAAAGTAAAGGATCGGGAGAGAAAAACCAACACCAACAGCAATGATTCCACCACCACCGGCTATTGCTTGAATCATGGTCAGTTTTTTTCTGATGCTTAGATCAGACATGTCCTTTGCATAAAACTTCATGACAATTCCGGCAATAAGCACTATAGTAGGTGCTATCCATGGTCCAACCATGGTTGCAATAGACACATAGGTTAGAATAGCCGTTGAGAGAAGCGTAAAAAATATTCCAAGAATTACGGTAAAAAAGGTCATAATTAGGTATTTGTCCGTTTAGATCGCTATAATCGATAGATAATGGTAGGGCGATTCTATCACGTTTTTCCCTGTATTTGAATTCCCAAATCTTAAAAAACCGGAAAAAGCGCATTTTGAGGGAGTTTTCTTGAATTTCACATAGTAAATATATTACAATTAGAAATAAGTAGGAGTCTGCCTATTGTGATAAGGGAGGCTTTTGCAATGTACATGATGTCACCCTGCCTGTGGGCCGAAGCTACCAGGGGGCGTATTATGCGCTTAGGACGTATAGAGATTTAGCAAGGCAAGACATTTAAGAATTTTGCCGCAAAGGATTAAATGTGAACGATAACCTATGAATATGAGTTTTTCAAAACTCAAAAAAATCATTTTACGTACATTGATAGCGATACTTTCGTTGTCAGTTGTTCTTCGTCTGGGGTATCGTTTATACACCGGAAAAGAAGTCAAAAAAGAGATTCGTAGAGATCCAATTGTCGAACTGCAAGAAAGTCAGTTGATAAAACAAATTGAGCCGCTGTTTGAACAACCGGCGTCGTTGTCGTACAACTTTAATCGAATGTTACAACTGATTGATGCGGCGACAAAAATTAAAAAGGAATTTGATTGGTCATTTGGGTCAGGATTCTTTTTCATTCGTAAAAAGAAAAAAGTCGATCTTGAATTTGTACAGCGTCTTGTTGATGAGTTGATGCGTGAGCGAGAGCGCTTGCTTCGTTATATCAGAGATCTTAAAGGGCGTAGACAAAGTGGTATTCCGGTAAAGCGGTATCGTTCTCTCTTATATTATTTAGAAGTCCTTGAAAATTTGACCGTTGAAATGCGGGATATTTTAGTTCGAGAGCAAAAATAATTCCCACTCGCTCTTGCGAGCAAGTGGGAAGGTGTTCTCAAAAGGAATTCGTTTTCTACCTAGAGCGGTAATAAAACACGCTCGAGAACTTCGTTCACATCATCCACTAAATGAATCTTCATGCCTTTAGATATTTTATCTAGACCAACAAGATCCTTTTTATTGAGTTTTGGAACAATAACGTTATCAAGGCCGTTTTGTTTTGCTGCAAGAATTTTTTCTTTCAGCCCGCCAATAGGTAATACTTTCCCTTGTAAACTCAACTCTCCTGTCATCGCAAATTTACCATTAATTTTTCGACCGGTGAAAGCTGAGAGCAGAGAAGAAAGCAAAGTTATACCAGCAGAAGGACCATCTTTTGGAATTGCCCCTGCAGGTAGGTGGATATGAATGTCATAGCCTTTAAAGTTCTTTGCCTGAAGACCAAATGATTTAGCGTGAGATTTAATGTACGTAAGTGCTGCTTGTGCTGATTCTCTCATCACTTCTCCAAGCTGACCCGTCAAAATAAGTTTACCTTGTCCTGGCATGAGTGCTGCTTCTACTTGAAGAATTTCTCCACCATATGGTGTCCATGCAAGACCATTAGTAACGCCAACTTTGTCAGCTTTAATAATGTCTTCTTTTGGAATTCTTCGAGGTCCTAAGTATTCATTAATATTCTTTGGCGTAAACTCAATTTTCTTCTCGTTTTCAACAAGTTCACGTGCATATTTTGAACAAAGTTTTCCAATAAGACGTTTAAGTTCACGAACCCCAGACTCACGAGTGTAGCCATCAATAACTTCGCCGATAACGGGTTTATCGATGAGCACACCTTTTTCTTCAAGACCTGCATTTTGAATGGCGCGTGCTACGAGATGTTTTTCTGCAATTTCTTGTTTTTCATCAAGGGTATAACCAGACAATTGAATAATTTCCATACGATCACGAAGTGGCCCTGGAATGGTGCTTAAATCGTTTGCGGTTGCAACGAACATACATTTTGATAAGTCAAAATCGAAGCCAAGATAGTTATCATAAAAATCTTGGTTTTGTTCTGGATCAAGTACTTCAAGAAGTGCTGCTGCTGGGTCACCGCGGTTTGAACGACCAATCTTGTCGATTTCGTCAATTACGATGATAGGGTTCATACTTCCTGATTTACGGACTGCTTGGATGAATCTTCCTGGCAGTGCGCCAACATAGGTGCGTCGGTGTCCGCGAATCTCTGATTCATCGTATACGCCACCAAGTGATATTCTGAAATATTTTCTGCCTAAGCATTCAGCAATTGATTTACCAAGTGATGTTTTACCGGTTCCTGGAGGACCTGCAAAACAAATAATTGGGACATGGCAATCGTTTTTAAGCGCTTTGACGGAAAGATAATCAAGAATACGATCTTTAATTTCATTCAGACCATAGTGATGGTCTTCAAGAATTTGTTTCGCATGCTTAATATCAAGGTTATCTTTTGTATAGGTTCCCCATGGAAGGCCAAGTACCCACTCAAGGTGGTTACGTATAACGGTTGCTTCCATAGACTCGGGAGCTGTTTTATTTAAGCGTTTAATTTGCTTTCTAGCCTCAATGCGAGCTTCATCTGAAAGTGGTAACTCCAAAATTTTTCTTTGAAGGTCATCAGCATCAGCTTCACTTTCATCGCCAAGCTCTTTTTGTATTGCTTTCATTTGCTCGCGTAGGTAGTATTCGCGCTGTGATTTATTAATGGAGTCACGAGCATTATTGCGAATTTTTTCTTGGACGGAAGATATCTCTATTTCATTATTGAGATAGTTATAAAGACCTTCTAGAAGGTCTGTTACTGAGTCTTTTTCTAAAAGATTTTGTGCTTGAGGCACGGTTAGACTCAGGTGAGAAAGAACGAAGTCACATACTCGTTCTGGGTCTTGAATTTGTGAAAGAATAATTTGGAAATCTGGTCCAAACATTTTTCCACTTGCGGAGATTTTTTCGATAAGTGCTAAGATGTTTTTAACCTGAACGTTTGCTTTTTCTTGATCATATTCTTCTTGCTGACGTACATCACCAATACGAACATGAAGATGCTCATTATCTGAAAGTATTTCCTCTACCGGTGCTTTTGCAACACCTTGTGCAAGGATTTTAATCCCGCCATCAGGTAGTTGCATCACGCGCATGATGTTACTTATGGTACCAACGTTGTACAAATCGTTGATACTGATTGGACTTTGAAAATCATGTGGTTGTTGATGAGCTGCTAAAAGAAAAATCTTTTTTGATCCTTCTATTGCTTCTTCAACACCTTTGATGATTTTCTCATCCAAAATTAAAAGTGGTACGACCATTTGAGGGAAGACAACCACATCAACTGTTGGAATAACAGGTAAAATGCGAGGAATGTCTTCATCTATCAAATAGTTACGATCCTTCTCGTCCATAGAACTCCCTCCCCAAAATTATTTGCGCATTTCTTAAGAATTATTATTTTTCTTAAATTTAAAATGAGCTAATTTTTCATAATCACATCATAAAGAAATTTCTTTGGGTAAAACAAGAGTCTTGCTAACATATAAAATATTTCTTTTTGTTATGCTCGTTTTCTACATGTAATGTTTCTAAAATTGAGAAATCCATGAAGATGAAAGAGAAAAGCACCATTTCGTGCATTAATGTTACCAAGCAATTTTGGCAAGCAAAGGTTGAGGTTCCAGTCCTGAATGGTATATCTGCAGAGTTTTTACAAGGTAAAAGTTATGCAATTACCGGTGCATCAGGAAGTGGTAAATCAACCCTGCTACATATACTTGGCGGTCTTGATCAGGCAACGTCTGGCACAGTAATGTTTGATGGGCAAGATATTTTTACGATGAAAAATAAAGAGCACTTTCGTAATCAAAAGATTGGCTTTGTTTTTCAGTTTCACTACCTTATCAAAGAGCTTTCAATCTTGGAAAATGTTATGATGATGGGAATTCTTGCTGGAAAACTTCAACAAGAATGTCAGGAAAAAGCTCAAGCGTTACTTGAAGAAATTGGTCTTTCGCACCGTGCACACTTCTTTCCGTCACAGCTTTCAGGTGGAGAGCAGCAGCGAGTTTCAATTGCTCGTGCTATTTTTAATAAACCAAATTTTCTTATTGCCGATGAGCCAACAGGAAATCTTGATGCTCCCAATGCGTTGCTGGTTGTAGAGCTTTTTCAAAAAGCACAAAAAGACTGGGATATGGGACTGATTGTTTGCTCGCACGATGAGCATGTGTACAGCAAGATGGAAACTATTTATCGATTAGAAAATGGCATGATTCAAGATATTTAGGTAAATTTTTAAAAAGATTATATATTTTAGTTATGTTGTATTATAATCCGTAATAGATGGTATATGTGTGCCGTACATGGTGCCGGTTTTACAGGGAGTCATACATGACTTATTTAGCGAAATGCTTCCCTGGCTGTAAAGGAAGCATGAACGAAACAGTTTCTTATTCTTCTATTCAATCTTGGACGTGGTCAACCTGGCGATGGTGGCGCGCGTAATCTAATTTTTCTCAACCTATTTCTTATTTTTTATAGAACGTAATTATTACCTTCACGTGTTATGCGTGGGGCAGATTTTGTATGCGTGGTTTTTACTGCGTATTCAATACTTATTAAGGATATTATTATGAAATTTTTACAAAAATTCTTTTTAGTTCGATTTGTTTCTTTACTTGCTTTGTTCGCGTGTGTTTTTGCCAAACAATGCCATGGGGTAGACTATCGTCAAGCGTGTAAGGATGACGTTGCAAAGATTGTTGGCTTATATGCAAATCTTGACGAGTACGATAAGAAGTTCTTGGTTATTCCACCCAGCAAGCAAGCATTAGTACAAGATATTGCTGAGAAAGTTTCTGCGAATCAATTCTTCGTAGCGGAGGTTGATGGCAGTGTGGTAGCAGCGGTTATTATGTATCAGTTTAATCCTGCAAGTAGCCATGGGCAGTTTATTTTGCAGCATGAGCTTCGTTGTTCCTTCAGCCCTGAGTACCAGGACTATACAACGAAGACTGACTACTTAATGAATCATCATGAGCATTTAGGTTCACGTAGGTTTAGTCTGCATGCTTCAGAATTAGAGCAAAAAGGCATTGCGCTTCGCGGGTATGATATTCCAAATGCCTATACTACTCCGCTCAAGGGTGCGCATTTTTATATGGGAAGACAGCTTGTTCATAAAGATTTTCGAGCGAATGGTTTTATGTATCAGCTGCAACGGTATGCGTTTGGTAATCTTGTTCAAAATTGTGAAAACATTCTTATCCATCCACGCGTTTATTTTTGTTATGGTCA
>JAUIHA010000060.1 GCA_030432505.1 bacterium
TGGTCTTAAAGGTGCTGATATAGACTATGTACAAAAACAGAATGACAAAGATAGAAGTATTCTTCACCTGATTTGTCATAGAGCAGCTTCTATTGATAGTGCAAATAGTGTAGAATGCAGTATTATCATTGGTTTGCTTAAATTTTTCCTTGATAGAGGAATTCAGAAGTTAGATGTTGCACAATATTTGGCGCAACTTGAATTTAAAGATGAAGGTGTGAAGAAACGCTGCGTTGCAATGATTAGCGCATACCAAAAACCAGTCAGAAAAGGTTGGTTTTCTTGGAGTAAATAATCTTTGTGATTGTTAATACGAAAATTGAAAGAGCTCTGGAAATTCCAGAGCTCTTTTTTATATGAATACTTCGACAGGCTCAGTATGAGCACTTTTATTTAGACTTTTTCTTACTCTTGTTCTTGAACAATGCGTTGTGCTTCTTCAATTACACTGCCTTCAAATCCTTCGTTCTTAAGGATATCAAGCGCAACGTGTTGATTTGATATTCCTGGAACTAGTTTATACGGATACGAAATGTGTCCTTGTTCGTCTTTATCAACCGTTACTTTGTAATTAGCGAATGTATTAACATCCTGCTCAAGTTTAGTGATAAGTGGGAAGTGTGTTGCTATCAAACTCACACTATTTTCAAAACCACCAAGGTGTTTTGCTACACCGTAGGCAGCAGCGGTTCCTTCAACGGGTGACGTACCGTTAAAGATTTCATCAAACACCGTGAAGGAAAATTCATGAGGCTGTGATGTCTGGATTTTATCAATGAGCTTTTGTGCTCGTTTTACTTCAGATTTAAACAGCGAGTTCCCTGCATCAACATCATCAGTAATATTGAGGTAGGTTGCAATTGAAGTAAATGGTGTGAAGGTAAATTCTTCTGCTGGAACAATGCCAAATGTTTGTGCCATGATGAGTGAAATAGTAAGCGCTTTTAGGATACATGATTTTCCAGCTGCATTTGGCCCGGTGATAATCATGTTTGGTTTAAAGCTATTTGTTCCAAGAGTGACATTGTTTGGTATGACATTTTCTGTGTCAATGAGTGGGTGCCAAAAACCTTTTGCTACAACGAAAGGCTTGTCTGATGTTTCATAATTGGCATAACAAAATCTTACTTGTTTGTGCTCAAATTCTTTGACAAGCTTTGCGCAAGAAAGGTAGACATCAACTTTCCCTGTTGATTCAACTAAATTTTCAAGTTTGCTTTTAACCTTATAAGCAAGGTCAAAAGCTCGTAGAACAATTCCTTTATCTGAGAGATATGAAGCATCACCTTCAAGTGTTGGGTTTTCAACAAGATCCATAAGGTCTTTGAGCATTTCTTCTTGCGCTACATCATCTTCAAAGAATTTTACAAGTCCCTGAAACTCTGGAAATGTTGCAAGAACTTCGTGTTCTTTTACGATCATATAAATCTTTTTTGACACCCTGATATAGCTGGCAATTCTTATGGTGAGTTCTTGAATTACTTTTTCAAGGAAAAACATATCACGTGTCCACTCAAGTGATTCTTTTACTTCAACCCCGCAGCAAATTCCACCAGCTATTGCTAGTGCTGCATGGAACCATCTGTTCTTGTATTCCCATAGTTTTGGGAAGAAGTAACCAGGAGATCCTTTGTAATCTTCGGCATATTTGTGAAGTTTAGAATCTTCTTGAACCGGTTTGAAAAGATGGTAAATACCATACGCTGAGAGTGAAGCGGATGCTAAGATAGTGAAGTAATTTTGAGAGAAGCGTTTACCGTGCTCAAGCCAGCTTCGATAAAAAAGTGCGTAATCATTTTGATTGAGTTTATCCATTCCTGGAAATGAAAAATAGCAACGCTTTGCAGTGTGTCTAAAATGATCTTTTTTCGACCACATTGCCAGCACTATGCGCTCGGCATCTTCCAATGGTTTGATGGCATCATCAAGTTGTTGGTGGATGGTGTTATTTTTTTGTAACAAACGAATGACATCTTGGCGTTTTTTAAGGAGCTCTACATCAGTGGTATTTTCTGCAAGAGTTGTATACAGGAGCGTTTCTCCGAGCTCTGTTTGTGTTCGAGAGATTGTGCTTCCTATATAATTCCCCTTGTTTCCTTCCGCGCAGAATAAATTCAGATTACTCCAAGTTGTGATATCTTCTTGAGGAGTATTAATGTCGTCATTACTTTTGATGTCTTCAATTTTTCTATGTTGCTCAATAATTTTTTTTGTATTAATAAAGCTAAATGCTATTCCACGTTTCTGTTTTGCCGTAGGTTCTAATTTCATTTTAAGAAACTTGGTGAGGTATTCTTTAAAGCTGTGTGCAGACCAACCGTCGTCCTCCCAGGGGAACATTTGCATGTTGATATCTCGAATATGTTTTCCAATGAGATCAATTTTTTCTTTTTTTTCGATAGGATTTTCTGCGAATGAGTAAGTTGGAATAGCAGAAATGAATGATATTGCTAAAAATAGTTGTTTGATTTTTTTCATGGATTTCCCCTCTGGTTGATAGATTGATGCTCTATTGTAGACGATTTTTCTTGATTGGCAAAAAAGCAGCTTTTTCTTCCCATTTTTTACGGTCCTGATACTTTGAAATGACTATTGAAAATATTATTTTAGAAAGAAATGAGAGAGGGATGTATATGGATTGGATGAAACGGATAGTGCTGGTTTTTCTTCTTATGGGGTTTTGTGGCAAGGGGCTTTTTGCTGGTAGAAGAGCTACTAGCATGAAAAAGGTAGTAGCACTCAAGGGAACGCAAAGACCGAAAAGACGAGCTGCGAAAGTAGCAGAGGAAAGAATTCAAGAGGAGCTTGATCTTGATGATGTAGGAGAAAAAGATAACAATTCCGAGTGTTCAGGATCTCCAAAGGATTCTGATTTTTTTGTAGATTATGCAGCAGCAGAAGAGTGTTTTAAAGAACCTCTTCGCAGTGGTATCTGTATGTTTTGTTCTAAGCCTGAAAATAATAAAAAATTATTGTATTTTTCACCTGAATGTGAAGAGTGTGATCATTATGCGCATAAAGAATGTTGGGAGGCTATGCAAGGTAAATGTGGGTTGTGTTGGCGAAATGCGTGCAGCGCAACTGAGCTTACTCTTGGAGTAGGAGGAATGAGGAGAACATATATGCTTATTCCTAAAGAAAACGAAACAATTAGAGGCTATTTTCTTACCAAAAAACGGCAAGAAAATATTGAGAGGTTTAATGACTTTATAGAGTCTTTTAAAAATGTTGGCGATCTTACGCCAATATCACTTTTCGATTAAAAGAGCTCGTGCCGGTGCAGCCTCAAGACCTTGAATATTTATTGGTAGGCATAATAAAAAATATTCTTTAGCTTCTACTTGTTGAAGACGTATACCCTCAATAATGGTAATGCCGTGTTCAAACAAAATGACATGTGTTTCATGGTCAGGTTGCTTACGTTCAATACCTAAGTAATCAATACCAACGGTTTTAATTTTTTTGTCCGCTAAAAACTGTGCACCAGATTGTTCAAGGTAAATAAAATTGTATTCAAATTTTTGTGTTGGACTTAGTGCACTATTTTTTGTTTTTAAAAGCAGGATTTCATTTTTTTGAATGTTATGCTTTTCAAGATCTATAGCCGTAATTTTTTTTTCAACATCTGTTACGTCTAACACTCTGCATTTACCAACCAAGCTTTCAAGAGGAACTTGATCAATTGTTTTCCCACCTTTGGTAAAATGGCTTGGTGCGTCTACGTGTGTACCGGTATGTGAATCAAGAGAAATAGTTGATGAGCGTACGTAGTCTTTTTCAAAGTCTTTATCGTTGCGAAGTTCAACAATTTTACTGTCTTTGTACGTGGTCATGTCAGCGGTTATTGGCCAGCTGATGTCAATACTGTTTTTGATGTTCATTTCTTTTTCACCTCATGACCACCGAATGCATTTCTCAGCATTGCAACCACTTTTGTTCCATAGTTACCGCCAGTTTCTCGAGACTCTCTTCGAATAGCAAGTGCACGTTCAAGGAGATCCATTGGAACGTTATACTTTTCAGCTTCATCCATTGTCCAACGGCCTGTTTTATTTTCGCCAATTTCTCCAGAGATATCTGCAAGTTCTTGATCATGTGTGAAGATACCGTGCAGCAGCTCAACAATGAATGAACGGATAACCGAACCATTGTTCCATACGCTGGTAATGTTTTTAAAATCAAGATCTTTATATTCGCCTTCTTTAAGCAAATGTAACCCCTCAGCATAAGCTTGCAGAAGTGCATACTCAATACCGTTGTGCGTCATTTTTACATAATGTCCAGCACCACTTGGTCCCATGTATCCATAACCATTTGGTGCGGCTATCGCTTTGAAAATTGGTTCCACTTGTTCATAAATTTCTTTTTCCCCACCAACCATCAAAGAAAAACCAATTTTACGCCCAGCAACCCCTCCAGATGTTCCACAATCAAGATAATGAATGCCATCTTTTGCTAACTCGTTGTGACGTCTGACTGAATTTTTAAAAAAACTGTTTCCACCATCAATGACAATATCACCTTGTTGTAAGTATGGCTTAAGTTCGCTAAGCACCGTATCAACAGCGTCTCCAGCAGGTACCATTAACCAATAAATGTTGGCGTGTTCATGCAAAGCTTCAAGGCTTTCAACTGCTGTTGCGCCAATTTCTTGAGCATGTGTACGAGCAGCTTCGCTTGGGTCAAACCCAAATACGCTGTGCCCGCCTTTTACTAAACGTTCTGCGACAATGAGTCCCATACGACCAAGTCCGACAACACCAATGTTCATGGTTGCTCCTTTTTGTAAAAATTATTTTGTTTTTTAGGACCGGTGCTGCCCGGTTTGTAGGTTTCGAGTTTACCTTTTTTCTTGATCATTTCTTCGACAATTTTCCACGATGCGTTTACTTCATCACCGCGAATAAAGGTTGATTGATCACCTTTAAGCATATCAGCAAGCAGGGTTTCATAGGCTGCTGGTGTATTTGGGCCAAAAAGGCAGTTGTGACAAAAATCCATATTAACCGGCGTTACTTCGTTAGCGATTCCTGGAATTTTTGTGTTAAGCCCAAGGTATAAACCTTCATCTGGGAAAATTTTGATAGTGAGATGGTTTGAAATTGATGGGCATGAAGAAAGTAAACACTCAACTTGTTTAAACGTAATTTTGATAATTGATTCTTTTTTATCTAATTTTTTCCCCGTGCTCAGAAAAAATGGAACACCTCTCCAGCGTTTGTTATCAATGCCAAGCTGTGCTGAAACAAACGTTTCAGTTTTTGACGTTGGATCAACCTTTGCTTCGTCACGGTATCCTTCGTATTGACCAACGGAGACTTTTTCTACAAACACTTTTTTGAGTACTTTTGCTTTGGCGCTACGGATATTATCTGCCGTGAGTTTTTTAGGCGTTTCCATTGCGGTTAGTGCAAGCAGTTGAAGCATGTGACTTTGAATCATATCTTTGATAGCACCATATTTGTCGTAAAAGGCACCACGTTTTTCAATGCCAATTTTTTCGCTGAGTGTGATATGTACCGATTCAATATGTTCATTATTCCACAACGGTTCAAAGATGCGATTGGTAAAACGTGCAAGGGAAATGTTGCCAACAAGTTCTTTACCCAGGTAGTGATCAATACGGTAAATTTGCTGTTCATCAAACACCTGATCAAGATAACGATTGATTTTTCTTGATGACGTTAAATCATTTCCAAATGGTTTTTCATAGACCAAGCGCGTCCATGTTTTTTCTGATGTACGTTCGTCGTGCTTGGTGACAATGCCTGCATCATCTAAGTTTTCTGTGATGGTGATAAAGTGTTCAGGTATGG
>JAUIHA010000061.1 GCA_030432505.1 bacterium
TTCTTCAAGTAGACCTGATACGACAGAGGAAACATTACCTGCAGGAATAAATTGCTTCTTCTTAGCCTTATCTTCTTCCATGCGGTTAACAACAACCAGCTGATCTTTTTCGAGGTCTTTAGGCCCAAGCTCTATGCGCACGGGTACTCCTTTAACTTCCCAGTGGAAGAATTTAGCACCAGGAGATTTGTCTGTTTCATCAACCACGACACTCATACCCTGCTGTTCAAGCTCTGATTTAACGGCATATGCCTTATCAAGAATAGCCTGCTTTTGCTCTTCTGAACGTGAAATTGGGACAATGACTACATGGATTGGTGCAATACGTGGTGGAATAATAAGACCATTGGCATCACCATGCGTCATGATAAGGGCACCAATTAAGCGTGTTGTTACACCCCAACTAGTACAATATGGTAATACCATCTTACCTTCTTTGTTCTGGAATTTTACATCAAATGCTGCAGGAAAACTTTGAGCAAGCATATGGCTGGTACCCATTTGTAGAGCTTTACCATCAGGCATGAGCCCTTCAAAGGTGTAGGTAGCATCAGCTCCAGCAAAACGTTCGCTTTCTGATTTTTCACCAATGATAACTGGAATAGCCAAATATTCTTCAGCGATTTCGCGATAGATTTCAAGCATAGCTTGAGCCATTTTGAATGCTTCTTCCTTGGTTTGATGAGCTGTGTGACCTTCTTGCCACAAAAATTCACAGGTACGCAAAAAAGCACGCGTTCTCATTTCCCAGCGCACAACATTGGCCCATTGATTAATTTTAAGAGGTAAATCACGCCATGATTTAATCCAGCGAGCAAACATGTGATACACCATTGTTTCAGAGGTAGGCCTAATTACATACGGCTCTTCAAGCTTTTTACCGCCAGCGTGCGTAACCACTGCAACTTCGGGAGCAAACCCTTCAACATGTTTTTCTTCTTTTTTCATGAATGCTTCAGGAATGAGAAGCGGAAAGTAGGCGTTGTCAACACCTTGTTCTTTAATTTTTTTATCTAAAATGTCTCTGATTTTTTCCCACATGCGGTAACCATACGGGCGAATAACAAATGATCCTCGTGTGGGGCTGTTATCGATAAGTTCAGCTTGAGTAATAACATCCTGATACCAGTCTGGAAAATTTTGGTTAATATCAGCTAGCTTCTTCATGGATCCAATTTTGTTAAGGTATGGTTAAACATAGAATAATACGATTTGTTCATTATATCACAGAGAAAGCCGAGAGGCCAGAGGAACAAAAAAAGCCCCTTGATTAGAGGGCCTATTTCATTATCTCATTATTTACGAAACGCCATTTTTGAAAATATCATGAATTCGATTAATAGCGGTCTCTTTGGTTCTATCAGTATTACCCAAAGAATCAAATACCGTCGTCATACATTTATCATCTTTCAGTTCCGTTTTTCCAGCAATGTAGTGATAATAACCCGAAAAATTCTCATTCGGCTTATCCAGTAAGTTTAAAATCCAGAGTTGAGGAATGCCATTTCTAAGATTTGCAGCTTTTTTTTCTATCCCTAAAGCATTTTTAAGTGTTGGTTGATGCTTGAGTGCTTCTTGATATCTAAATAAGGTAAAATTAGAACTATGATTGGTAAATGCATCTTCAAAATGAAGAACTCCCTTTTCCTGTAAAAACATAGCAATATCGTGATTCATCCAATCAACGCCAGCGCTTCTTCTTGTAATATGATTTTCAAAATTGTTTTTGCCTTCAAGATCTTTGTGATTCTGGTAAAAATTCCTTCTCCACTCACATGCCTCCTGATATGTTTTATCAAAAGCTTTTTGATCTACCGGATCACTTCCTTCCAGTAGGCACAATACATTATGAATAGCATGAATAGCACATGAATTTCTTGTTTGCTCAAGTGAGCGCTCCTGTTGAATGACATCAACGATTTCTTGTAAAGTACTGCGTTTACTATCCTTAACCTCCTGACTCTTCTGCTTCAAATCATATGTCTGCTCTGTTGTTTTTAATTTGCTTTTGTACCACCAGATACCACTAATAATGGCTAGCGCTACTGTAGTAGCTATCCACGCAGAGATATAGGGATGTTTTTTCATCCAATCATAAGGTTCTAAGATGCACATGTCTGCTATATTCTCTAAAAAACCACTATCAAAGTTTTCTACCACTAAGACCTTTTCGAGAAAAAGCTTATTAAAAGAACGTACGTCGGCTAAAAAATTGTTGCAGGGAATAAAGAATTGCTCTGCATGTTCTCTATTGTAAATTCTTCTTTGCAAAAGTTGATCACGAACATCAAGCAGCATTTTGTTTGATTTTTCAAGAAGGTTTCTAAGCTCTCTTAAATGCCATAAACGAATATCTTCAGACTTAATAGTTATCTTAAATTCAAGAAGGCCTCTATATTCTTGCTCTGCTTTTTTGTATTGAGCAAGTACACCATGATTAAATTGTTCTACAATTTCTTCAAACTGCCGTTGCGCTTTATGTAGATCAGCATGAATAGCAACTTTTTGTCCAAAAGATTCTGTTGCTTCAAGTAAACGTGTGATCGCTTTATGAATGAATGTTTCATGCACATCTATAGCTTGACTCTTGGCGTGAACTGACGAAAATAATGCCACAATACAGACAATGAGAATGTGGACAGTATTTCTATATATATTTGTTATCATTTTTTTGTCCCCCAATGCTTATAGGCAAAGTAAATCCCTATACCAAAAAATAACGTTCCTGCGATAAGAACGATTTCACTGTTGTCATAGGCCCAGCGCGTTGGTTGGTAAATAGCCCTATCAAGCACTTTATCAACAACAGATATCTCTAGTAACTTCTCAAAAAGCAACTCTTCAAGTAAAACGTAGTTAAAAAGCGATATTTTGTTAAATAAAGAAATATTCAATGTTACAACAGGGCTATTTTCCCCAAGTCTATTTTTTATAGCATAGCTATTAAAAACTTCAATTTCGTTCACTAAACGGGTATTATACTGCTCAATTTTAGCGCGTAACTCCCTAAGATGGCGCGGCTTTATAGCACTAAACGAAGATAGATAATTACAAATATTAATAAAACCGTACTTGATACGTTGGTTATAAATCAGTTCTTCAGATTTGTTAAAATCGGCAATAATTGATTTACACAAACTTAAAGCCTGCTCTATTTTTTCGATGATTTCTTTGTTGGTACTCAATAAGAACTTTGGATTGAGTACAATACTTTCTTCAACAATCGTGCGCATATCGCGAATAACGCGATATAAAATCAGATGTTCTACATTATATTTTTTGGATTGACTTGTTTCTAGGATCTGTTCACTACTCTTGATATACTCACCATAGACGTTAGGAATTATGGTGAGTAATAAAACAAAGCAATGAGTAATAAAATGTTTTTTTTCTGAGAACATATAACTCCTTTGTTAATAATCTAAATGTAAAAGAACTATGATTATGAAAGACAAGAAGAAAAAAGGGAAGCTTTTTATTTTTGCAGCTCCTTCTGGAGCAGGGAAAACTTCCCTTTTATACGCAACACTCGAGCAATTACAAAAAAATATCGCTATTGAACGCGTTGTTACCTATACCACTCGTAACCCTCGACACAACGAAACAAATGGCATTGACTACCACTTTGTTTCACAAGACGATTTCAAAGAAAAAAAACTCAACGGATTTTTTATAGAAACAAACGAATATAATGGAAACTTGTATGGATCGCCAAAATCACTCTTTAGTGATCTTGAAATTGGCAAGTCATACGCAATGACCGCCGACATCAATGGTGTACAAAGTCTTAATGAGTATGACAGTAAGAATGTTGTAAATATCTGGATAATGCCTCCTAGCCTTTCAATTCTTGAAGAGCGCCTCCGTTCACGAAAAACAGAAACCGATAAGGCTATTAAACAACGTATGAGTATCGCACAACAAGAAATCAGCCAGGCAGCAAATACACACTTTCATCATAAGGTTATCAATGATGATTTTGATGTAGCAGTCCAAAAGCTCTGTAAAATTATCCTATATGAACTTGCTTAGTGCTGTTGAATTCCCTCTCGCTTGAGCTCTTCACGATAAAAAATGAAAAGACCAAGAGCAATAAAGAACAGTGAAGCAAAGTAATGCCAGGTAATAACACCACCCATAAAGAGCCACTCATACAATGTTGCAAATGATGGTGATAAGAAACCTGAAAATGAAATAAACGTTATTGAATAACGTTTTAACAACCAACCAAAGAAATTATAAAAGATGATATTAGCACTTAAGATCAAAAGTGCTAACCAACCAATAAATGGTAGTAATTCAGTAACAGGATTGCTCAAGTCTGTAGTGAATAACGACGTTATCATGCTCAAAATTCCACCTGAAAGCATTGCCGCTCCATTAATAAGCCCAAGCCCATAACCACGCTTCATAAGTTTCATCACTAAAAACCATGCATATGCAGCCGAAAGCACCGCCAAGAACAATACGACTTCAGGAAGTGAGATGTGATGAAACTCCATTGCTTGCTCTGCTAAACCTGCCTGTGCAAGAAGCGCCGGAACCAAACCTCCCAAACCAATGGCAATACCAAGCACTTTCGCTTTAGTAAGGCGTTCTTTTAAAATGAAGTAAGCCAAAATAGCTGAGATAAACGGCGTTGCTGAATAAATAATGGTTGTCTTAAGGGCACTAACATATTGAAGAGCCCAAAACTCTAACGTAAATGCTAAGTAGATGTGAAACATCGAAACCCAAAAAAAGGTGAGAAGATCTTCTTTTTTAATTGCCAAACTTTGCTTAGAAAAAAACTTTTGATACGCAAGCAAAATACTTCCCGCAACAATCATTCGAATACCAATTAAAAATGACGGGTCAGAATAAGCAAGTGCTTTTTTTGCAAAGATGAACGTAGAAGCAAGTATTGCCCAAAGTAAAACAACTAAAATCATAATGCTCTCCTTTAAAGTTCAACCAATAGTTAAACTCTATTTTACAAGATCGCTTATAAATGAGAAGAATTTATTTAGCGTTTTTTATTATACAGAATGGCAAGGACACCAAATAACGTTATGGGAATGCCATAAAAAAAGAAATAGCTCAGTGGCAAACAACTACTCACAGATTGCCCCAAAGCTGAAAAAAGATACATACATAAAAAGAATAACCCACTGAGTAAAAATGACGTGATCATATTGCTTTTGCGCTGTTTTCCAAAAATGATAATGCTAAACAATGCCATAAAAGGAATAAGAAATGTCCATATGCTAAATGAAACACGTTTGAGAAACTCAATAAAGACACGATGATTATCTTTTTTAAGACGAAGAATATCTCGTAATTGTAAGAACTTTGCCTTGGTAGGCTCTTGTGACACTTTAATGGTATCAATCAATTGATAAATATTTATTGTAGCCTTTTTAAAGTACGCTCGATAACGATGCTGCAAGTCATGATAAAAAACAGACCCCTTTTTCAGGTGTAGGATGTCTCCTGAAAAATTGCCTGACTGAGCAGTAAAAATATATGATACTTTCTTTTTGTTCTTGAAGCTGACAAGTAAATCCTG
>JAUIHA010000062.1 GCA_030432505.1 bacterium
GTGTGTAATCGTACAGCTGATCAAGGTCACGACGTTCAACGCCTTTTTTTGTTGAAAGCCAATAACGCGCAGAAAGCTTTTGTGCTTTGCTTTCTTCAAATGGCTCAAAGGCTATTTTAATACCATAGATGCGTGGGTTACTGGTAATTTCTTGTGCAATGCGTTTTTCAAGGTCCTTATGTGTGAGTTCCTGATCCCATAAATCATCAGCAATGTCTTTTGTTGTTTTTTCCATCTGATACAAAATATTGTTAATACGTTGCGTAAGATACTGGGCTTTTGTTTTTGATTCAGTAACATCAAGTTGCTTGGCATTCAGATAAATTTTTTGATAGCCATGAATGCTGTAAAGAACAGCAAAAATACTGATACCAAAACAGGTCAAAAGCGCCGTCTGATGAAGATCAGGTTTGTGGTTTTGATAAAACGAAGCAAGTGAGGCGCTCAGTGACTGGATGATTTTTAGTTCATTTCTTTTAACATACCAGTAACCGATTACGCATATCAGAGAAAGTGCAAAAAGTATGAGATAGAGAAGGTATAAAATCATCGAAAAGGAATGTGCCTCATGGTAGTCAATTTTAACAACAATACCGCCATGAGTGATGGCAACATAATCCCATACAGCAATAATTTTTTTGTGGCGATAATCTTTATGGATGCCGGATCCTGATTTTCCTGATACCGCTTGCTGAAGTGGAGAGTCTTGCTGGATGAAGGCATTTTCTTTGAACGAAATTGCAGGGTTGTTGCGTACTTGGTTGATGATGACTGTTTTTTCCCGTGTTTCTTGTCCTAAAAGTATTTCACCTGTTGTGCCCAACTTATCGTGCAGGGCGGTAAATAATTGCTGAGGGTTAATCTCGCAGCCAACAAAACCTTGAAGACGTTTTTCTGAAAATACTGGAGCACAAATGAGAAATGACGGTTTGTCTGTGGTAAAGATATTGGTGAAGTGTGAGGTATCTGGTGCAAGGGTTACCATGCAGCGGGTGAGAGATTTACCAAACTCAGTATTTTTGAGTGGGTTGGCAACAAAATTTTTGTTCAAAAATTGATCTTTATTCAAAACAAAGCGAGTGTTTCCTTGTGGGGAAAAAATAAAGAAATCGTAGAGATCATTAGTCCCAACAACCTGTTGAACCAGTGAAGTAAGCGCTTTCTTTGTCTCTGGGGTTTGAAGTTCTTTTTGTGATGTTGCCAGCTCTTGAATAAGTTGTTTTTGTGCGAGGGTTGAAATATCAGAAACTTTTTTATTGATAAAATTGTTAATGAACTCTTCTTTTTCTTCGATAATTGTTTGAAACATGTTGATGATACTTCCCGTTTTGTAGGGAACATAGATTTTATGCGCAATAAAGAAAAAAAGCCCCAAAGAGAAGAGCAAGATAATTATTTTTGGCATTTTTTGTGTATCAGAAAAAAATTGTTTCATGAATCACCTACGGTTAATCAGTTGGTTTTTCCCATTGGTTTTCCCACCCAACGTATAAGTTGTGTAAAAAATCGTGCCATGTTTTTTTACTTTCATAGTCTGGATATGGTACTGGTTGAACTGGCTGTTCAGAGTTCCAGACAATTTTGTAACTTCCATCTTTTTGAATTTGTGCAATGCGAATTGTTTTCCATGTGTGTTGTGTTTTCCCATCAACATACACAACGCCTTCAGGAGCACTAAAACTTTTATTCGTAATTGCTTGTTTGATAATGTCAGCGTTGAGTGATTGTGTTTCTTTTACGGCTTTTGCCCAAAGATGAACACCAACATACGCCGCTTGGTCTGGGTCGCTGACTATTTTTGATGCGCCGTATTTTTTACGCATTTTTTCAAGGAATATTTGATTTTCAGGAAGCGAAATATCTTGAAAATAGTTCCACGTTGCATAGTCCCCATCAACGTGTTCAACGCCAATGCTTTGCAGTTGCCCCTCAGTGATACTAAAAATCATAGAAGGTATTTTTTGTTGTGTGATACCAGCTTTGCGTAAAAGGCGATAAAAAATAGCACAGGCATCATCATCAATGGTGTTGATGATAACATCAGGTGCTGTTTGCTGTATGTGCTTAATAATATCTTTTACATCTCTGCTACCAAGAGGAATATAGGCGTCACCAACCACTTCACCTTCAGTTGTTTCAAGAAATTTTTTAATAACCTCATGTGCGGCGCGTGAATATACATAGTCTGAGCCAACAAGAAAAAAGCGTTTACCAAGATTTCGTAAGCACCATGAAACGCCAGGAATAATTTGTTGGTTTGGTACTGCGGCAGTGTAAATAATGTTTGGTGATTGTTCAAGTCCCTCATATTGTACAGGATAAAAAAGAAGGGTGTTATGATTTTCAATTATGGGTTTTACCGCTTTTCTGCTTGATGAAGTCCAGCAACCGAATATTACCGCTGCCTGGTCACGGGTAATAAGATTAAGTGCTTGTTGCTCAAAAATTTTTGGATCAGATTGTCCATCAACAATCACCGGTTCAAGGTATCTGCCAAGTAGGCCACCTTGTTGATTGATTTCTTCAAGCGCAAGAAGTGTTGCGTCGACAACGGGGCGTTCACTAGTAGCCATTGGGCCAGTCATTGAATGGAGAATGCCAACCTTAATGGTATTATTTTGTGTGCTAATAAAAAGTGAAACATGCAGCCAAATACCAAGAAGCAGCGGAATGGTGATGACCAGTACATTGGTCATGAAAAAAAGAGATTGTTTCTTCATATCCAAGATCCTTTTGGTTATGAAGAAACAATAGAAAGTTTATGATGTTGTGATCAAGAGTTTAAGTAAACAGGTTATGCTCAAGCTTGAGCATCTGATTTGGCTAGCTTGTCGTTGATCACGGTAAGCAGTATTTTGCTAAATAAGCTATCACGATTGAGCGTATAAAGAATAAGGCGTAGATTACTCAAAATCTTTTCTTCGTTGCCAGAGTTTAAGTCTGAAGTGATACATTCACATTCAAAGTCAACAATATCAAAGCCTTTTGACTGCTCAATAAGTTCTTTAATGCATGATACTAGTTGAGGATGATCTGAGAAGGTAATTGCACAACTGATAATTTTTATTTTATCAATATCGCTTGGGTTTTTTTCGCTAAAAAGAACCATTTTTGTAAATAATTCTTCAAGGAAATGCAACGGGAGGTCTGCAAATTTCAAGAATAAATGAGGTTTCTTTACAATGTATTGTGCCAGTGAGAAGAGGATATAGTCTATTTCAAGTTCTCCTGCAAGTAGACACAGATCATACAAGCTTTGTTGATTCAGCTCTGCAGCAATGAAATCCTCAATTTTATGATAGTCGTATACACAACTTTCTTGGTAAACAGTATCAAGAATGTGTAAAAATTTTATTAGATTTCTAAGTGTTTCATCGTTGTATGTTTTCTTTAATGAGTAATTATCTTCTTTTTCACTGAACTTTCTGAGTAAAGATTTTCGGATGATATAGGTCTTGCCTTTATCTTGAGATTCAAATCCAACAAGCCTAGAGCCAGAAAGTGCAACTGTTGAAGATAAAATAAATGTTAAAAGGAGAGAAAAGGATTTATGCATTTTTGTTGTGCTTTCGATTTTTTTGAAGAGTTTTGATGATCATTTTATGGAATGGACAGTTTGAATAAGCAAGAGGTTTTTTAGAACGAACCATGAGAAGTAGTATGGTCAAAGCTCCTCCCTGACTATCAAGCATTTTTAATGCAGATTCGTTTTTGTAGTTTTTTCTAATTCTGTTTTCTTCTTCTATTACATTTTTAACAAAACTTGGAAGTTGACTATCGTGCAGTAATTGTTTCATAACATCAGCGATTGTTTTTATCTCTTCTAATTCATATTTTTTAGAGCAAAAAGCAAATACGTAATAACTGAAAAAATATGAGAAAATTTCCTTTTTGTAGTTGAGTGGGAGCTTTGAGATGCTGGAAATTTTAGTTGGATTATTAAGGAGGTGGTGTATAAGACTCTTTTGGACAAGTGGCATGATCATTCCATCACTAAGATCAGCTATTTCTACAAGTACTTCATAGGTAGCTGTAGAAAAAAGTGCTTGTAAGTCTTGATGGTAGGCAATCCATTCCGTTTTCATGTTTTGACGAGGGCTCAGTGATAGCTGTACTTGCGGAGCCTTTCCTTCCAGCTGATCAGCTACTTTAAGAATGTTGTTTAACAATTGTAACGAGCAGTGAGAGAAAGATTCTTGAGAAAACTTTAATGACTTAGAAGTGCATCCTTCTTTATAATGGAGTGAAAACTTTTTAAGGTGTTCTCCTAAAAACGAGACGTTTGGGCCATCATTGCAGTTCATGCCTATTTTCCAGCGAACGGCAGAAGCATCTGACAACGTGAAGATAGTGGCAATTATGAGAAGTAAAAATCTTTTATGCATGACGTTTTCCTTGTTCTTCATTGAGAATTGCATTCATTTTTTCTTTGATCTGGCGAAGAGAGTATGAAGTATATTTGAAATTTTTGAATACAAATGCCAGTACTGCTAATGGTTTTTCTTCATTATTGAGTAGTCTGCGTAGTTGATAAACTTGTGTTGTTTTTAACTTGCAAATTTTTTGGGCAGTGCTTTCAAGTATAGTGTTAAGTGTTTTGAGTTTAAGAAGCTTATCGAAAAATTTATCAAGATCAATCTTTCTTTTCTTGTTATATGTTATTCTGCGATATTCAAAGAGGCGTAGGACAATAATTTTTTGCATAGAAAGTGATAAACGGTCAATAGTTATCAGGAATTTGGGGGTGGTAATCATGTAGCGTGCAAGGATGTGTTGGACTGTTGTTATTTTAAGTTCATGGCAAATTTTATCGATTTGGCAGATAGTCTCAAGAGTGAGCTTCATCTTACTTATTTTTTTAAAGAGATTCTTGTTATCGATAAGTTTTTTTGTGCTAATTTTTTTATTATTTTTAATTTTACTGAGTATTTCTAGAATCTCTCTTAATTGTAGTATAGCTCTCTTTGAGAGGTTACTTTCTCGAGCGAAATCGTAGAGAGAGGCTATCTTTGATAGCTTGTGATGGTTTGAAAATTCTTGCAAGAGATGTCCTGGCAATGAAGCTCGTTCGCCGCTTTTACATTCAAAAGAAAGTTGCCATCTTACAGCCGATAGATGTGAAAGACTGAGAAGGGTTATAATTGTAGAAAGTAATATTTTTTTAAACACGATAAACCTATTGTTATTTAGTTGGAAATATTTTTATAAAAAAGGATTATAACTATAGGTTTTTTTTAGTAAAAATCAACTATTTGCTAGTTTGCTAAGAATATTTGTGCGACGAGCAGCAGGGTTAGGATGAGAGACCATATTAGTCCATAATTGATTTTTTTCAATATCCTGACATTTTTTTTCTAGAGTTTTCCCATGTTTGCCAAGTATTGAATAGGGGGCTTTGCTTGCTTGTTGAAGTTTCTCAAGGATAAGGTCGAGCAAGTCATCATCAATGTGGGCATTGCCGTT
Source organism: bacterium (assembly GCA_030432505.1). Classification (GTDB taxonomy): domain Bacteria; phylum Babelota; class Babeliae; order Babelales; family RVW-14; genus JAUIHA01. Next base: position 5,464 of record JAUIHA010000062.1, read on the forward strand.
GTGTGATGTGCGATATTCCTTGAGTGCACTTTTTACTACTGCAACGATAAGTGAATAGTGAAAAT
>JAUIHA010000063.1 GCA_030432505.1 bacterium
AGGAAAATTAGTGGTATCTCATCAAATGAACGTTAAAGGCTTATTGGCACCGCTATTATGGTTTGTTATGAGACCTGACATTAAAAAAGGATTGCCAAAGTCTGTTGCAACATTGGTGAGCATTGCAGAGGCATCATCTTGAGTGAAAAAAAGTTTCCAACAAGTAGATATTCAGGACCGGAAGAAAGTCCTGGATTTTTATTATGGCAAGTAAACATGATTTGGCAGCGTAAACAGCGTAATGCGCTCGCTGAAATTGGTTTAACACATGGACAGTTTGTCTTGCTTGCTGCGCTTGTTTGGCTTGAGCAATATGAGCAAGAAATCATACAAATTCAACTTGCAACCATGACAAAAGTTGATCCCATGCTTGTTTCACAAATTTTGAGAAAGCTTGAATCTAAGGGCCTTATCAAGCGAGTACAACATTCTCGAGATACACGGGCTCTTGCTTTATCATCAACAGAATCAGGGCGAGATTTGCTCAAGAAAGCATTGCCCATTGTTGAAGATACTGACGAGCAATTTTTTGCGGTACTGGGAAAAGAACGAAAAAATTTTATAGCATCGCTATTATCACTCATCAATGAATAAAAGAGGTTTCGGTGGATAAAAATAAGATAAAAAAAGATGCGTTATTTCTCATTGATGGTTCGTATTTTTTGTATCGATCTTATTTTGCTATGCCCCCTCTTTATTCTTCAGCCGGTAGGCCAACGCAAGCAACACACGCGTTTTGCCGTATTCTTAACAAATTAATTCGTGATTTTGATCCGCAGCATATAGCAGTTGTTTGGGATACCAAGGGTGGATCGTTTAGAAATGAAATTTATGAAGAATACAAAGCTAATCGTCCTGAACCGCCAAGTGATTTATTTGTACAAAAAGAAGATATCATGCGTTTTATTGAAGCAATTGATATGCCCAATATTGCACAAGCTGGTTACGAAGCCGATGATTTAATTGGCTCTCTAGTTAAAAATAACACGGCAAAGCAAACCGTCATTGTTGGTGCAGATAAGGATATGTTTCAATTATTGCACGACGGTGATGTTGTTATTTTAGACCCTTTTAAGGATCGCTTAATCGACACACAAGACTTTGAAGAAGAAAAAGGTTTTCATCCAGAGAAAGTTCCGTTTTATTTTGCGCTGCTTGGCGATGCATCAGATAATATTCCTGGGGTTGCTGGTGTTGGGAAAAAGACTGCAACAGACTTGGTTATGAAGTTTGATTCGCTTGATGATTTATATAACAACTTGGAGAGCGTTGAAAAAAAACGTGTGCGTAATCTTCTCACTGAGCAAAAAGAGAATGCCTATTTGAGTCTTAAGCTTTTTACCATTGACTATAAAGGCTTGAAACTCAAGAGTAGTGATACATCTTTTGATAAAAATAACTGGGCAAATGCGGCACCGCTTTTTGAAGAACTTGAATTACGAACGTTATTACGAGGTCTGCGAAAAAATTTTGGAGAAGGTGCTCAGCCTGATCAAGAAAAGCAGCAGTCGCTTTTTGCTGCTGCTCCAGTGTGGAAATGTATCATTGTTGATACCGACGCTGCGCTCAATGCGATGATTGAAAAATTAAAAAAAGATAAGGTGTTTGCTTTTGATACTGAGACAACAGGTGTTATGCCACTGGTTGATGAACTTGTTGGTATATCGTTTGCGAGTGATAAAAAACAAGCATACTACATTCCGTTTGGGCATCCAGATGATGAGCAACATTCGCAGCTTAATCGGGAAGAAACGATTGAAAAGTTGAAGCCAATTTTTGCGGCGAAGAGCATTAAAAAAATTCTTCATGCTGCAAAGTTTGATGAGCTTGTTGTTAGTCAATATGGTGTAGAAGTAGAAAACATTATTTTTGATACGCTTATTGCTGCAGGGTTATTGAAAAAGGAATGGGAAAAAATAAATCTTAAGGAGCTTTCATCACGCCTTCTTGGTGAGCAGATGAAAACATTTAAAGAAGTGATGGGGAAACAATACAAAGTTTTTTCACAAGTTCCTACTGCTAATGGTGCCGAGTACGGAGCGCATGATGCACTACAAACATTTAAGCTTTATGATGTCTTGAAAAAGGACCTTGATAAGCCTGCTAATAAAAAAGTTAAAAAAGTTTTTGATGATATTGAGTTACCACTTAATAAAGTGCTTACCAAAATGGAAAAAGTGGGCATCATGTTTGATGCAGATGCAATTAAAGATGTTACACGAAAAGTTCAACAACAAATAAAGAAAATTGAAGAAAAGATATTTGCAGCAATTCCCGAAGAGTATCATGCAGTTAATGATGAGCGACTCAATTTGAATTCAACTAAGCAGATAGAGTCACTTCTTTTTGATTGTCTTGGTCTTCCTGTCATTAAGAAAAGCAAAAAGGGTGGACGTTCAACGAATCAAGAAGTATTGCATGAGCTTGGTAAGCAGCATCCAGTTCCAAATTTGATTACTTCATATCGCGAACTTAATAAGCTTAAATCTACGTATTTGGATCCACTTCCAGAATGTGTCAATAAAAAAACAGGTCGCATTCACACATCATACAGTCAGGTGATGACTTCAACTGGAAGGCTTGCTAGTTCAAATCCGAATCTTCAAAACATTCCAGCATCGCATGATTATGGTGTGCTTATTCGGTCGGCCTTTGTTGCTCCGCGTGGAAGCCGTCTGTTGTCAGCTGATTATTCTCAGGTTGAATTGAGAATTCTTGCACACATGAGTGGCGATGAAAATCTTACTCAGGTGTTTTTGGATGATAAAGATATTCATGCACAGACAGCCTCACAGCTTTTTGATGTTGAGCTTGATAAAGTTGCTCATGAGCAGCGTCAGGTTGGAAAGCGTATTAACTTTAGCATTATGTATGGCTTAACGCCATATGGTTTAGCGCGGGATCTTGATATTAAGCCTGCTGAGGCCAAGGAATATATTAATAAGTATTTTGAACGTTATCCCGGTGTCGCTCAGTGGATGGATGATATTGTTGAGCAGGCAACTGAGCAAGGTTATGTTGAGAGCTTATGGGGGAGACGCCGCTGGATACCGCAGCTGAGAGAGCGAAATAGAATGCGTTACGAGCTGGGTAAGAGAATAGCAATTAATACGCCAATTCAGGCGACTCAGGCTGACATTATTAAAATTGCCATGATTAATATTGATCAGGCTTTTCAAGATGAAGGCTTAGCGGCTAAAATTCTCCTGCAAATTCACGATGAATTAATCTTTGAAGTCCCTGTTTCAGAGCTCGAATCAGCCGAAAAGATTGTGAAAAAGCAGATGGAGAGCGTGGTTCGATGGAGAGTTCCTATCGTTGTGAACATGAGATCAGGTAAAAATTGGGGTGAATTAACGAAATAAGTTTTGACTTTTTGGGAAAAAGGAAGCAAAATAATAGCATAGCGCCTGAAGAGGTAAAACAACAGGTTTTTAGGGCGCTTTTGTTCAAATAGAAAATCACAGTAGGTATGTTCCATAATTTAAATAATCCGCTTACATAAGTGAGGAAAGATAATGGCAACGAGTAAGAGTGGTGGTTCTACCCAGAATGGTAGAGATAGTCAAAGTAAACGCCTAGGTGTTAAACGATTTGATAACCAGTGGGTTAAGTCAGGTAACATTTTGGTTCGCCAACGTGGTACACGAATTTTCCCTGGAAAAGGTGTTATGAGAGGTGGAGATGATACCCTATTTGCTGTAGTTGATGGCTATGTGAGATTTCACAAAGGTTTCCGCGGCAGAAAATTAGTATCTATCCAAGCTGAAAAGAATCAGTAAACGTTAGTAATGTTCTCAGTAAATCTTTTATGGAGTAGCAATGCAAGTTCCATCCGGATCAATTAAGTATCGTTATGACTTTTTGAAGTATCGGTTTTTTGGGTTAGCGTTTTCATTATTGCTTTTTGCGATAGGGATCGCTGCGTACTTTGTAAAGGGAGGCTTCTTTTATCACATTGATTTCACTGGTGGTGCAGAATTACGTATTTCGTTTGAGAAAACGGTTGATTTAGCAAAACTAAGAGGTGTGATCACAAAGAGCGGTTGGAAGAATGCTAAGATTCAGGAAGTTGGTACAACCAAGCGTGAAGTTCTTATCACGGTTGCAGGTACTCCTGATAGTAATCTTGAGAAAAAAATTTCTTTTCAATTAAAAGAAGGTCTTGCTGAGAATAAAGCAACGGTTAAGGGTATCGAGTGGGTCGGTGCCGAAGTAGGGAAAGATACAAAGTGGAATGCCATTAAGGCAGTCTTCCTTTCCTTAATCATCTTGCTTCTTTACATTGCTATACGTTCCCAATTTAGATTTGGGATGGGTGCAGTAGCAGCACTTCTTCATGATGTGTTGATGGTACTTGTGTTTTTGCTTTTAACAGGTGAGCAGGTTTCACTTCATGTTTTAGCAGCGGTACTTGCTGTACTCGGTTATTCTCTGAATGATACGATTGTAATCTTTAGTAGAATCAGAGAAAACTTAAAGAAATATAAAAATCACAGTGAATATGATGTGATTAATTTGAGTATCAACCAGACACTCAAAAGAACTATTTTAACGAGTGTTTCAACATTCTTAGCTGTTGGTGCAATTATTTTGTTGGGTGGCGAAACGCTGCGCGGATTGTCCCTAGTTATGGGGCTTGGTGTAGTTGTTGGTACATATTCTTCAATTTATATTGCAAGTGCAGTTATGTTATCCATAGGTAAGCCTAAAGGGACGCAAACTAAAGTTGAAGCTTCAACAACTTCTTCTGCTACAATTTCATAAAAGATTGGTTGTAGTTCGATAAAGATTTGTTTCGTTTTCTTCTAATATAACCTTTAAGGTTTAGGTTCACGTTTGAAATAATGACAATAGATATAGTAAACAGGTGATATTTTTCAATTAGTTACGTGTTGTATTTTTTGAAAAATAAAGTGGAATTAGCGACAAAGAAAATTACTTTACAAGTTCAATCCTATAACGAGTTTTCATGACATATGGTTAAAAATACGAAGAAGAATGAGTCAGATCTTACAGCAAAAAAAAGTGAGACTTCAGGTGAAGCAAAAAAAGAGAAGGTAGTAAGTAAGCCTGCTGCTAAAAAGGCTTCTGCTTCAGTAAAGAAAAATTCTTCATCTCAGGCGAGTGCTTCTAAGGAGACGAATGCTCCTAAAACTCCTCGCAATAACAATAAAGATTACAAGTCTCGTGAAGCTCGTAAAAGAGATTTAACAAGTAAGCTCATCAAGCAATCTCCTGCTGAGGGCGATGCTCCTACAGAGTCGATGGACGTACGTGAGCTTAAAGATATGAGTATTACGCAGCTTATTGCATATGCTCAAAAAGTTGGTATTGCAGATGTAAGCTCTCTTAAAAAACAAGAGATTATTTTTAAAATTCTTGAATCTCAGTCAGAGAAAAAAATTGAAATTTACGGGGAGGGTATTTTAGAGCGTCTTCCTGATGGGTTCGGTTTCTTACGTTCTCCTAAATTTAACTATGTTCCTGGTCCAGAT
>JAUIHA010000064.1 GCA_030432505.1 bacterium
GTTGAAATTGGAGCACTTGAAACTGCCAGATTTACTGCTCTTGCAGCGCTTAAGGTTGCACAAGGCGTACTACTTGCAGCTGAACAACATGCCAAAGCTCTTGGCGGCATTGGTGAATTTATTATGAAGGGTATTGCTGGCGGCTTTAAAATTCGCAAAGCAGGCATTAGCTTTAGCGCAAAAGAACTTCTACATAAAGGAAAGCTTCCAATGATCACCTTTGATGCAGTTGTTTTTGGCAAAGAGCTTAAGAACAAGAAAGTGCAGATTGACTTCAGCAAGCCTGACCAATTCTTTAAGGATATCTTTGATATTACAAAAGATCTTTTTTAAGGTGTCACCCCGGACTTAAGTCCGGGGTTTAATCAAACTTTTTTCACTCATTTTACTCTTTCCTTGCTATTCTCAATTTCAATTTGAAATAATAATATATGAATAGTAATAAAATAAGGCAAAATAGATACGCCTTGTTAATTTCCTACTGGGGAGATAGGGAAGAGAGATGAAGTTCTTTAAAACAATAGTAAAAGCACTATTCTTTCTATTACTTGTCATCATACAAGTAAATAACTACTCTCATGCCCGTCAATCAATTCCCAAATCAAAAAAAGTTCGTAAAGCCAGACGTAGAAAACGTCTTGTAAAACCACAACAAACGTTTGCTGCTCCTCAAAAAGTATCACGAAAACGTCCTGTTCAAAAACAACCAGTACAAGCAAGAAAAGTAGAACGTCAACGCGTTGCAGCTCCCCAAGAAGCAGCGCCCGTTACACAGCTACAGCAACAACCAATGCAGGAAGTAATACCACAGGAAGTAGCACCAACTGATATAGTTGAGCCACCACCTGAAGAAGCTCAACCAATTGTTCAGGAAGAACAAGAAGCTGTTCAATATGAACAGGAAATGTACGCAGATCAGCAAGTGTATGCAGAACAGGCTCCCCAATATTATGATGGACCTACCATGAAACCACCAAAAGGGCAGCCAAAGCTTACCTTTGATCTTCCCATCCCACGTATTGGCACCATGCAAATGTCTGGTTATACCGACCTTGCAACAGAACAATTTACCTTTTCAGGAAAACTTAAAGAACTCAAGACACTCACACTTGGTCCACTAGTGATTGATCCCCCTACTGCTTATCTTTCAGCTCAGTATGGCCTGCAAATAAAAAGTAAAACTACATTCTTTGGACGTAAGGGAACTCTCGGCCTTGAAGAATTTATTCCAGGGCAAGACATGATCTTTGCAATTACCTTGCAAAAACCATTTAGCATTCCTATTTCTCCCTGGAAAAAACTACAATTCAAAACACTTTATCTTGCCCTTGGTGCAACAACGCAACGTCTCTTTACACGTACATCTCTCTTTTCAGAAACGGGAGAAGAAGATGTTGAAATCAGCTTTGGCCTTCAAGAACTTGCGGGCTACGCAGAAATTGAACTAGCAAACCTTAGGCTCTCATCGTTTATTCGTCCGCTCAAAGGTGGCCCGCTGGATCGCATTATCACCAGAATGGCATCAATTAAAATAAATAATTTTAAAAACCCAACAATCACGCTTACCGGGGTTACTGACTTCACCGAAGCAACGAAGCATATTAAGTTGCCAGTAGTACAAGATTTTTCTGACATGACAACTGAGGCAATCATTAGTAAAGATGAAGGCGTAAGAATTACCGCAAGCTTTGCTGAAGAAAAAGCAATTCAGCCATTCAAAGGTATCTCAGGGCTTGAAGAAATTAGCCTTGAAAAAGTCAATATCGGTTTTGACCTCAAAGAAAAAAATATCTTTGTTGGTGGTACCAGCACTATTCTTGGCATGTCACTGCAAACACGCCTTGAGGCAGGTCCCGGACGCATCACGCTGATTGCACAACTCCCTCCTGAATGGCGCATATCCAATGTCGCAAAGCCAGCAAAAGGAACCTTTCTTGATAACCTCGAGCTCTCAGGTTCACGCTTTGTCCTCTCATCAAAAACATATATTGATGAGGAACTTAATATCAAAATTAGAAAAGGAATAAACGTTGTTGCTGATATTCCAATTGGTAAACTCGTACAAGGGTTAACCCCCGACAACATAAAAGAAAAAGCAAATTGGTATCTTAAAAATATTCCACAAAGTGCGCAAATTGCAGGAAGCATTGGACCAAGCTTGCCCGATATTGCACTCATGCTCAATGTTCAGCTTGGTGGACGAATATTCCCACCAGTATTTTTTGATATCCCAGAACTTGCAAAAGATCCTAACATCCAAAAAGTACGAAGTATGCTACCTGAGCTCTATGCAAACCGCGTAGCACTCCGAATTAGTGGTGACGGCCCATCAATTGAAGCGCTTGCTCAACTTGGCATTAAACCAACACCTCGAGATCCTATGCTACGTGCAACGGGAACCATTAAGGTCATGCCTAAAAGTGCCAGTATTGCTGGCTCAATTGAAGGCCGATGGGAAAATCCTCTTGGTGTTGCAACACTGCTGGGCTTAAAACCTGATAAGCTTGCATTGTTTGATTGTGCGCTTGAAATGGGTATTGACTATGAAGTGTTTTTCACCACCTATGTTCCAACTCTGTGGGGTATGATTGGTGGTCTTAAGGTTGGAGATGCAGTAGCTCAGATGGGCTTTAAGGTAACAACGAACATTGCCGATCTTGCATTTCTTGGAAAGTTTGTAAAAGAACTCAAAAAACCTGGTGAAATAGTTGAAGAAGTCATGGTGACACTCACCGATGTTGTTAGGTTTGCAAACGATCTTGATATTCCAATACCTATTGCAAACATCCCAGAGTTAGGCTTTATGGGCGACATTCGCTTTGCTCCAAAAGGTACACGTATTGGTGAAATTGTTGTAGAGCCAGGAATCACACTCAAGGGACAACTTCATGTTCCAAATGTTTTCAAGTTCATTGATCCGAAAGCACCAAAAACATTTAAGGCATTGGTTGATATGTCGATCAGTCTTGATGGAATAAAAACAAAAGGAACGCTCACAAAAATTAACATCCCAGGATTTTTAGAAATCACCGGTACTGGTATGGATAAAAAATATGGTACTGACGATGACGGACCAACACTTGATGGTGAACTTACCCTCAAAAAACAAGAGTACTATTTTTCAGGAAAGGTTAATTTTTTAAGTGATAAACTCAAATTCCTGAAAGCTGGTAGCGAAACAAAAGGTATATTTAATAAAAATGGATTGAGTTTCAGCTCAGCAACAAGCCTTTTCGGTGATAAGGTAAAACTATCACTTCAAGCACAAACGGTTGGAAAAGACCTCTTTAATGTTGAGGATTTCATTTTTAAAGGTGAATTCAAAGATGATTTTAGAGATTATGTTGAAAAATCAGTAACAAAACTATTTGATGACTTTAAAAATAAAGCAGCAAACGATATTGCAAACGCCCGCAAAAAAATACAAGGAGCGGTCAACAAAGTAAATTCCTTAGAGAAAGATATTGAAAACAAGAAACGTCGTATTGAAGAGCTGAAACGAGAACTTACAGCAAGTAACTATAAGTCTGTTTTTGAAAACCAGCTGACAGGATCTTCACTTGTTGATCAGGATAAAACACATTTTGCTCAATCAAAATTGTTACATAATACTCTACATGATGCTAATTTTAAAGTAGATGAGTATCTCAAACAACAGTACCAAGAACTTGTATTCTTTGGAAAAATAGTTTCATTCGTAAGAAAGAAAGTAGTTGAACCCGTACGAGAAAAGATTGTTGAACCCGTTGTGAAGGCAGTAAAGAAAGTTGTGGACAAAGGACGCATTACCGCTGAAATTGCCAAGCTTGGCGTGGAAATTGGGGCTCTTGAAACAGCACGTATTGCCGCTGTTGCGGCACTTAAAACAGCGCAAGGACTACTGACTGCTGCTGAACATGCAAGCAAAAATATTGGTGAACTTGGAACACTCCTTATCAAGGGGACGGCAGGTGCATTTAAAATTCGCTCCGCAAATATCAGCTTTAGCACTAAAGAGCTCCTACACAAAGGAAAGTTACCACTTATTACCTTTGATGCTGTCGTTTTTGGGAAAGAACTCAAGAATAAACAAGTACAGTTTGATTTTACAAAGCCTGATCAATTTTTCAAAAACATCTTTAATATAGCAAAGGATCTTTTCTCGTAAGTTTTTACAATCCCTTGTTAAACAGCATGATCAACTGAAATAATGATATAATAAATTACACATTGTTTCTTTGGGATGTTGGGGATAAGGGGAAATGAAGTCGTTCAAAAGAATTATAAAAACATTTTTTTTTCTACTACTCACCACTATACAAGTTAATAATTACTCTCACGCTCGCGTAGCAACACCGCAAGCACCGCGCAAAGCACGCCGTAGAAAACGTCTCGTCTCTCCTCGAAAAAAGCGAATCAAAAAGAAACGTCAACAAACATCGGTTCAACAGCCAGTACAAAAACAACACATCTTAAAAAAACAACAAGTCTCTCAACAAAAAAAGCAACCGAAAGCCCCTCAAATACAAGAACCTAAAGAACTCCAACCCCAAGTCCAACAACAAGAGGTCGTACAGCAAGAAGTTTTTTTAGAAGAAGAGCCTTTAGAAGAAGAGGTCGCCCCAGAACAAAAACGTTATCTTACAGCAATACCAAAAGATATCCAGGGAAAACCTAAACTCACATTTGATTTGCCAATTCCGCGGATTGGTACCATGCGCATGTCTGGCTATACCGACCTTTCAACTGAACAATTTACTTTTTCAGGACAACTTAAAGAGCTCAAAACTATCAACCTTGGACCACTTATCATTGATCCTCCAAAAGCATTTTTATCAGCGCAAGTAGGCTTACAAATAAAAGGTAACGTTACCCTTTTTGGAAGAAAAGGGACCATTGGCCTTGAACAATTTATTCCAGGACAAGATATTTTATTTGCCATTGGATTACAAAGACCCTTGAGTATTCCACTGTCTCCATGGAAAAAACTTGTTTTCAAAAAATTGTATTTATCGCTTGGTAAAACAACACAAAGACTTTTTACACGAACATCACTTTTTTCAAAAACAGATAAAGAAGATGTTGAGGTAAGCATTGGTCTACAAAACCTTGGTGGCTATGCAGAAATCCAACTCACTGATCTACGCTTATCATCATTTATTGAGCCGCTTAAAGGAAGCCCGCTTGATAGCATTGTTACAAAAAGTATCTCAATAAAAATTAATAATTTTAGAAATCCTACAATCACCCTTACTGGTATTACCGACTTTTCTGAGGTAACCAAAAACATTCCTATCCCTGCCGCACAAGATGCATCACAGATGACAACAGAAGTTATCATTAGCAAACAAGATGGCGTACAAATATCTGCAAACTTTGCCGAAGATACACCAATAAAACCCTTTAAAGGTGTTCCAGGGCTTGAAGAAATAAGCTTAAGTGATGTTGGAATTGGCTTTGATTTAAAACAAAAGTCACTCTTTGTTCGTGGAACCAGCACTATCCTTGGCAT
>JAUIHA010000065.1 GCA_030432505.1 bacterium
TCCTGAAAGACCAGCAAGCCCATTACCTAGAGCAACACCAAAACAACTGACAAATTTTGTTGATATTCCATAGTGTTCAAAAAATTGTGGGTTGTTTCCAAAAACATACAATGAGTAACCAAGCTGTGTTTTAAAGAAGAAATAACATAAAGCAATAAGAAGCAATGAAACAAGTGCTAATACCAAAAGCTCAGGATGTTTTACAAAAACTCCCTCGATAACCAGAGGGTTTTTAAAACGGCTTAATGAAAAATTAGCTGAACCTAACACATACTGGTTAACACCATGGAACAGCCCTATGGTCAAAATACTAGAAAGCAAATGTGGGATACGGGCGTACTGCGTCAGCATACTGGAAACAAGCCCCACAACAAGACCACCCACTAGACTGACCATAAAAATTGCCAGCAAGTAGAGCATGCATGGCATGTCTTGGCCAACAACAATAAATTTTGAGGCTAAAATTGCACCAAAAACATAGGCTGCCTCAATACTTAGATCGGGCATTTTCATCATTGAAATATTGATATACGCCCCAAGAATCAGGGGTAGATATAAAAAAATTTGTTCGAGGACAATCAGTAATGTTTGCATGACTCAACTATCTTTATGGTTGCACCAATATAACCTTAACATAAGGAATCACATTTGGCCCCTGAAAAGCAAGCCCAGGGTGACATTATGTAACCATAAAACAATTTTGGCTCTTTGTAAAAAACTACGCTCGATACAGCCAAAACTGAAAAATTATGATGCCATAGACCACAAAGCTTTTTGCCGCGCACAAAAGTGTCTGTAGAGGCAAATTCAACACCAATGCCACAAATACTTCTAAAGATGCTGCGGCAAGCAGCAAAAGAATAAATTTAATATTAAACCCTGAAACACTTTTTTCCCGAAACACCTTAAAAATTTGTGGAAGCGGCGTTACGGAAAAAATCGTTACTAAAGCCCAACCACCCATGTCTCCAACAAATTGCGGATTATTCATAGCAAAAGGAAATACACCCAAAAATAGCGCTGTGTTAGCCAAAAATATTTGTTTAAAATGTGGCATGCCGTAAGCACTTGTATAATACATACGCTGCAGAATGAGTATGGTCAAAGCTGTCATTTGAGCAATTGTCATAACCTTAAAACCAAATGGTAGCGACAAGCAAAACACATAATACATGTATGCAACATACGCATTAAAATAACCAAATAAAAAAAGATCGCTCAGACCATGCGTAGAGCGTTCACGAAAGTTTGTCATGATCTGTGGGAAGAAACACGAAAGATAAAGAAACTGTGATACCCAAATTGCTGCATCAGCAAAAAGTTGTACTAACACTGTTTGACCCCTTTGTATTCAAGAGCAAAAATTCCATGTAAAAAAGCTATTAAATCAGTTGCACTCTCAAGGCGCTTGTTTCGAGGCTTGCCATCACCATGGCCAACATTTTTTTCTTCTCGAAGCAATACTATATTGTTCGTTCTCGCCTCTTGCATTGCGGCAACAAATTTTCTGCCATGCATCGGATGAACAATGCCATCATGATCTGCTGTTGTTACAAACAATGGTGGATACTTTTGTGTTGGATCAATGTTTAGTAATGGTGATTGATCTTTAAGATATGAAAATTCTTCTACGCTTCTTAACGGGTCACCAACCTCTGGAATAATTTGATACCCCAAATCAAACCGCGGTAAACGTAACAAGTCTGCAATTGGCACCTCAGCAATAACTGCTCCAAATAAATCTGGACGCTGCAACATGCACGAAAGCAATAAAAACCCGCCCATGCTTAAGCCATTAGTCGCAAGCTTTAGTGGTGAAGTAATATTATTTTCAATTAGCCACTCACACGCAGCAATAAAATCGGCAAAGCTTTTTGGACGTTCGTGATGTTTTGCAGCATTGTGCCATTCTCTTCCATACACACCGCCACCACGAATATTAGCACGTGCATACACACCACCTTGTTCAAGCCAATGCAATACATACGGATTAAAAACAGGAAGGCGATTAATACCAAAAGCTCCATAACCGTACATTATGGTTGGCGCGTTACCGTCAAACGATACACCTTTTTTATGCGTAATAAAAATAGGAATGCTGGTACCGTCCTGAGACGTACAAAAACGCTGTATACTTTCATACGCTGAAAATGCAAAATTAATATCTTTATCTTGATAACCTGAAGAAAATACAGTTGAAAGCTTTTTTATTTTTAAATCCCAGCGCACTACTGCATGAGGATGCAGTGTTGAGGAAATGTTAATATATAGACAATCATTATTTCCATCATAAGAAATTTGAGAAACAGTACCATCTGTTGGTAAGACAATTTCTTCTTGGGATTTTTTTTGTATATCGTAAATACACACTTCATGGTGCGTATGATTCACATGCGTACCCACAAGATATCTGTTTCCTACAAGGTGTGCCTGCTCAAACGTACATTCTTGTTCACTAATAATTTCTTGCCAATGTTGTTCGGAAGGATTGTGCATATCAACGGCAATTACACGCCCACGTGATGTTGCACCATTGGTGAGAAAATAAAAAGTATCACCACTATTTCCCAGATAATCAAAGCGTGCATCATGATGATCAAACATCGTAATAAAATCACCATCTTCATTTACTTTACGTATGTATAAACCATGCGTTGGCTCATAACCATCTTGCACTGAAACTAATAAATAGTTACCACAACTCGATATCATTGGATGACATAAAAAGTGATTGTGCTCATGTTGAAAAACAAACGTGTCATCTTGCTGAGAAGTTCCTAATGCATGAAAGTAAATGGAACTTGCTTGATAATCCTTTTCTGGAAAACAATTGTAGTAAAAACCTGTTCCCTGAGCATTCCACGCAATAACGGTATAGTTGCAATGATCAAGCTCTTCATCAAAATCTTTGCCTGTATGAATGTCTCGAATTTTAAGCGTTTGCCAAATGCCACCATTTTTTGAAAGGGCATAGGCAAGGTACCGACCATTATTACTGATGGCATACGAACTCACTGCAATAAGACCCTGTGGCGATAATATATTAGGATCAAAAACAATTTCTTCATTTGTTCCAATTGTTTTTGTTCGAATAAGTATATCTTGATTTGTTTCTCCTAAATTTTTCCAGTAAAAATAGTAATCACCGTAGCAAACAGGAACGGTATGGTACGAAAATGTCCACAATTGCTTAAGGCGATTTTTTATCATTTGATATGAATTGGTATTTTTCAAGAAAACATCGGTAGCAACATTTTGTTGTTCAATCCATTGCTTAACTTCTGGGTCATGCGATTGCTCAAGCACCTGATAGTTGTCAGCAACCTGAATACCATGATATATTTTGGGATTTTTTTTAGAAAATAGATCTTTTTCTTTTTTTGTAATTTCATGCAGCCCAGTAATATTTGTTGTATGCACAAAATCTCCCCCAGTCTCACAACCCAACGGTTCTTCAAAATACCCGGTGATACTTTCTTCTTTTTGCTTCATACCATTAACACTTTCATACGTTTTTGTACGATTCACTGGAACAATTGCTCCCCACGCACCCAAACAGTATCATAGTTTAATTTGAAAAACAAACGCCTTTGAAATCGGCATTATCATGATTTTTGATAAGCAAGCACCCAGTCAAACAACCAGTCGGGAATAATTTTTAACAACCATGCCACCAAACGCCAACGCTTCGTAACATATGCATGACTATCTTTCGCCTGAACAGCATCGAAAATTTGTTGGGCAGCTTCTTGAGGTGTTGCTTCCCAAAACTTATTCTTTTGTCCTGCAACCATTGGCGTATCAACAAAACCAGGCTTAATGTCTGTTACATAAATAGGAAGATTTTTTTCTGCAGCATGACTTCTAAGCCCCTGCAAGAAATTTGAAACATATGCTTTCGAACCAGAGTATGTTGGTGCATTTGGTAATCCACGAAGTGCAGTGATTGAAGAAATACCAACAAGATGCCCTTGCTTGTGCTCAATAAAATACTTCATGGCGAGTGTTGCCAGCGCAGTAAAACCACTAATGTTAACTGCTATTGCCTGCTCTTGTTTTTCCCAATTCAAGTCTTTTGTTGCTTCACCTCGTCCTGCATTTAAAATAATAATATCAAGACCGCCAAGCTCTTGAATGAGCTCTTCAAGTTTTTTTCGCGCTTCATCAGTTTTACTGACATCCATAGTCTTGATAATACTTTTATTTGGCAGCTCTTTTTGAATTTGTTCAAGTTTTTCAGTTCTACGAGCAGTAAACCCAACTTTATAATTATTTTTGGAAAAAACATGAGTAAGTGCTTCGCCTATTCCTGAACTTGCACCAATAATAATTACTTTTTTTGCTTCTTGTGCATAAATAGAAGAAGCTAGAAATAGTAGAGTTATAACTAGTTGAAAAATTTTTCCAATCATTTCTATAAACAATCCCTATTATAGTCATCACCATGCTCAACACATTCTTTATACGTAAGGTTTTTTTCAAGATATTCCTGAATATCTTCTGTAAGAAAATACCTCATCGATCTATATTCACCATCAAGAAATTCATGCTGCAATAAATAGTTAATATTTGATTGATGAATTGCATCAAAATCACTATGAATATGACATTGCATTAATGCTTCAAAATGTTTTGGATGCTCTTTCTTAAGGTTTTGAAGTTTTAAGGAAACCTTAGAATTTTGATTAAATCTAAGACTATATGAATAAAAAACTCTCCTCGTAAGATTAAAACTACTCTTATAAAGAGAAGCAGTAACAGTATATCCGCTAAATATAAAATAAGAAAAAATTACATAGAGCAGTTTCATTATACATACTCCTCATCTAATTATTTTGATATTTTAACATTAGTTTGCATGCACTCATTAATAAAGGCACGTATTTTTTCAGTGTATTCTTTTTGAATTTTTGGATCATCTTTATAATTTTTCGTTGCATCTAAAATAAGAATAGGTACCGATTGTAAATCTTCTGGGTATTGCTCTTTTTTAATAAAAAAACGCTGATAATAATCATGAACCAATTTGATAAAATCAGGAGACATATCACGCTCTTCCGGTCGATCTCTCTTTTTTATTCGTTCAATATTAACCTCTGGAGGAGCATCAAGAAGAATAATTCCAGAAGGTTTTGTCTTTGTACGCTTCATGAAAAGATTAAACCACTCAACGTACATTTGCCATTCGATTGGCTTCATATGACCAGCGTCATAAGCCATTTTTGCCCAGCAATAACAATCTACATGAACTAGACGATCAACTAAATGAATATTTTTTGAGCTTGATTCAGTTTCTTCTTCAAGAGCCGTAACTCGTGCTGTAGGAACATATATCTCTGCAGTAAATGCCCACCTTGACATATCTTTAACATATCGATCATAAATACTGCCAAACTGCCCCCCAACATTTGTCCACTTTTCTACTGGCTCATAGTGGCTTGCAATTTCAGGCATGGCATTTTCGATAATATTCATAAGCGTTGT
>JAUIHA010000066.1 GCA_030432505.1 bacterium
GGTCAAGTGGCATACCTTCGGCTTTTTGTAAGATATCTTGAAGTGTAGGAAGGCCAGCTTGAGGATTTGCAAGTGCTTGTCTGATATTATCTCGTATTTGGTTAATACCAACTTCAGTGTTGATTGCTGGCAGCATATTGTTTGCAAGTTGGTTAAGCATGCCAGGTGAAAGCAATGGGTTGCCTTGCAGGCCATTCATCATTGCTTGAAGCTGTTCAAGTCCTCGAGGATCATTGCCTGGTCTATTTGCAAAGAGTTGCTGAAGACCACCATCAAGAATCTGCTGTGTTGTAGGATCAAGTTGTTTTCCTTGATGCTTATTCATAAAGTCTTGAAGAGCAGCTATACGTTGATTGTAATTAGGTATTGCTAAAATATTTTGTAATTCATTTTGCATTGCAATTTTATCAAGTTCCTGTTGAATACCAGGTAAGACGTTGGTTGCAATTTGATTATTAAGGCCTGCTGGAAGCAGTGGGCTTTCTTGAATGCCTTGCAAGAAGTTTGCAAGCGCCTGCATTGATGCAGGATCACCAGGATTAGCATTTATGGTTTGTTGAATTGCTTGAGCAAGTAATGCTTTTGTTGCGTCATCAAGATCTCTGCCAGCAAGTTGTCCCATTAATTGCTGTAATGCAGCCAAACGCTGGGCGAATGGAAGCTGCATGATTTCTCTAATTCTTTGCTGAAGAGCAAGGCGTTCTTGGTCTTGATCAACTTGAGGCATCATGTTTTCTTGTATTTCAGCTTTATGATTTTCATTAAAGAGTGGGCTTTGTAGTGCATTGCCAAGAAGTATTTCAAGATTATTTAGACTTTGTTCGTTATTTTGTGGGCGACTAGCAAAAAGATTATTAAGCGCGCCATTTGCGATTTCTTGTGTTTCTGGAGTAAATGCTTGTCCCATTGTTTGGCTGATGAGATTATTGAGTGCTACAACTTTTGCATCATACGGTTCTTGAGCAAGTGCTTGATTCAGTGCATCTTGTGCCTCAAGATTAAGGATTTCTGCGTCAACTGTTGGAATCATTTCACTGGAAACGGTAGCTTTTTGCGTATCATCTAAAAGATTGCTTTGTAAGAGCCCAACCAAAAGGTCCTTAAGCGTAGCAAGAGCATTTTGGTCATCAGTAGGGTGTTGATTAAACATATTTTGTAAGGCTGTGAATGCAAGGCCTTGTGCCAGTGGTGAAATTTCTTTAGTTCCATGATTATTGAGCGCATTTGCCAGTGCACTAAAGAGTGGCTCATACTCGGTAAGTTGTGATGCTGCAATTAAATCTTTTTCTGGAGCAAGAGCAGCAACGAATCCTTGTACTTTTGCTTGTTGTTCTGCTGAAAGAAGTGGAGTGGTTTGAGCGGCTTCAAGATAACTAATAATGTTATTGAACTGATCAAGTTCTTTATCTTCTTTAGCAACAAAAATAGCTTCTGGAGCTGGAGCGTAAACCCCTTGAGTTATTTCATCAAACTCACCAGAAGCATTGTTATTTTGAATTGTTGCAAGAGCGTTGAGCTGTGCATCGAAATTGGCTTGTGCAAGGGCAGCGCGAATTTCGTTTTCAAGGTTAAGCGTTGCAAGGTATTGCTTAACTTGTTCCTGTTGCTCTGAAGAGAGAAGTGGCGTTGTTTGTGATCGTGTTAAGATATTTTTAAGTGTTGCAAGGTCTTTTTTCGATCCGCCTTCACGATTATTAAATGAAGATGTTACTTTATTGAAATAAATTATCTGAGTGATATCACTAAAATCTTTTCCGGTTGCGCTAGGAAGAACTGTTTTAAGTTTTCTCAGTTGTTTTGCATACGGATCTTCTGGACTAGACTCAAATATAAGTTGTTCAATTGTTCCTGTTGTGATGTATGAATCAACAACCGCTTTTTGTGCGTCGGTTAAAAAATCACTATCGCTTACTGTCTGAAGCATGAGGTTCAGGTGATCGATGTCGGTATCTTCACCCATGGTTGCTTCATATTGAGCAAGCCTTCCTTCAAAAAGTGTTTTAATGGTTTCAAAAACCAGATTTTTGGATGATTCATCAGGTGTTTGATCTGATAATTCGTCCATGGCATCGTTGAGGTCGATAACCTGACTATCCCAATCCCCTTCGTATTCTGTCATTACCTCTTGTATTCGCCCTTGAATTTCAGCTTGGGCAGCGGCCATACCTTGCAAATATGAACCGTTTATAAAGAGTGTTGTAACGAAGACGAGGAATATAATCCTTGCTTTTCTTATACTCTTCACGACTTCTCCTTAAAAATTACTGTGCACAGTTAAGATTAATCTTGTATAAATTTACTATTTAACAATATTAATATACAAAGTTTGGATAAAGTAATGCAATAAATAATAATTTTATCGTACTGGGAAAAATGTTTTTTGATTTTATACTGATGGGACAGAAAGATGGGCAATTTCAAGATTAGGACGAAAATGAATAAAAGAATTCCTGAATACCCTGTTCACGAGCTCCTTCTAAATCGTTGGTCACCACGAGCAATGTCAGGAGAGCCGGTGAGCCATAATGAGTTAATGAGTCTTTTCGAGGCGGCAAAGTGGGCACCATCGTCATATAACAACCAACCATGGCGTTTTATCTATGTAACAAAGGATATGGAGCAATGGCAGCAGTTTTTTGATTTGCTTGATCCTTTTAACGAAAATTGGGCAGGTCCTGCGTGGGCACTTATTGTTGTGCTTTCGAGGAAGAATTTTGAATATAATGATGAGCCTTCTAAAACCTGCTCGTATGATGTGGGCGCTGCGTGTCAAAATCTTGCATTGCAGGGACATGCCAGTAATCTGGTGATTCATGCGATAGAGGGCTTTGATTATGATAAAGCACGCTCTGAGCTCAGTATTTCTGATGAATACAATATTGAAGTGATGTTCTCAGTTGGAAAACCCGGAAAGGTAGAAGATTTGCCGGAATCATTGCAGAAGCGTGAAATTTACTCAGACCGGAAGAAGCTTCAGGAATTAGTATTTAAAGGCAAGATGCCGTAGGTCTATAAATTATTTTACTAAGATGATTGATTTGCTCAATTGTAATATGGGTTACGCATATACATGATGTCACCCCGGACTCCGATCCGGGGTCCAAAAATGAAAAACATTTGGATCCTGAATCAAGTTCAGAATGACATTGCATCTACTAAAAATGTTCATATCCCTGAGTTGCAAAATTAATCTTACTCCCATCCTTGAGGTAGGTGATTACATTATTTTCACTCGTTACTCTTCCTATAGGATACAGCGGTTTATTAAATTTCTTCTGGTAACGTCGTTGCACATCAGCAAAGTCTGTTTCATTGATTGTTGTTAACAAGCAATAGTCTTCACCTGCATTAATGGCGATGTCGATGGGGTTCCAGCCAAGTTGTCGACAGGCTTTGGATAATTGAGGTGAAATCGGTAAGTTTGATGTTTCAATTTCAAAGCCTTTCTTTGATGCATCAGCCAAAAACTTGAGATCCATGCCAATTCCATCTGACACATCCGTCATCGCATTAACACCAGTTTGTAGAGAAAGCCAGGCGCCTTCCTCTATATAGACGTTAGGACGGTAGTGTGCGTTCATCAAGTAGTTGGTAGTATCATTATGCACAATATGGTGATCATCCAGGATAAATTTGAGTCCCCCACCACTGTCTCCCAAAAAACCATTTACGCAGACAATGTCATTAGTTTGTGCTTCACTGCGCAGTTTTATATCCTTTGTTTTTGCATCTCCTGAGAGTGTAATGCTGATAACGATGTTTTCAGAATAAGTGGTATCACCGCCAATTAAAGAAACATTATAGTTTCCTGCAAGGAATTTTATACCTTGAAGGAAATCGTTGAGCCACTGTGTACTGATATCTTTGGGAAGCCCAAGAGAAAGTGTTGCATAGTAGGGTGTTCCTCCCATTGATGCAATGTCGTTGAGGTTAACAGCGAGTGATTTGTAACCAAGTTGGTAGGCGGATATTTTGTTTCGCAGGAAATGAGTATTTTCAACGAGCATATCGGTGGTAATAAGAAATGCTTCATTCTCATTTTTTCTGATAATGGCGCAGTCATCACCAATACCTTTTATAACGGATGCTGGAGGTACTTTGGAAAATTGCGCAGAGACACTTTTGATAACGCCTATTTCTTTTATTTTCTCAATATTCATAGTCGTATTCCATGTGGCATTGATTGCTTGAGCTTTTTAGCTTTTTGAATTGCGCTTGATAGATCAAGTGCAGCTAGCTTTGGATTTTGTTGATGGCAGATAGCTGCAACAACGGCAACCCCATCTGCTCCTGCTTTGATAACATCTGGCGCATTAAATTGATTGATTCCTCCTACGGCAATCAGTTTTTTCTTAGAAAGCGAGCGAAGTTTTGTGAGCCCTTCAAGTTGCCATGTTGGATTTCTTAATGGTTTTGTGAATGAAGGAAAAATTTGTGCGACACCTAAATAATCAATATCAAGCTTCTCAGCTTCTAGTGCTTGGGCAAGTGTATTAACGGTATAACCGATAATTGCATTTGGACCTATGAGCTTGCGGGTATCTTCGTGTGGCATATCATTTTGACCAATATGAACACCATCAGCGTTACTTGCAAGTGCAATGTCAATACGATCATTAACAAGAAACTTTATATTGGTATTTTCGAGGAGCGATTTTATTTTTTTTGCTTTTTCAAGAAAGCTTCTTGTTGTTGCTTCTTTTTCTCGAAGTTGTATGACATTAACGCCGCCTTCAATAACATCTTGAATAAGTCGTTCAAGTTGTTCTAGAGATGACACCGTTTCGTGTGTAATGAGATAAAGAGAATAATCAATTTCTGATTTCATGATAACCCTTTCTAAGTTTTTCTTACTATATCATCTCTTGCAAAATTATTGAAAAATGGTTCGTTACTTAGGTATTCTACAAGTAACAAAAATTACCATAAGGGGGTATCTATGAATAAAAGTTTTTTCTTTCTTGTTGCTTCGGTTCTATTTTTTATTTTTATCATTGTAGGATCGTTTTTTATACCGGTGAGTAAACTAAGTGTTTTATCGTTGAATGATAAAATGTTGCACGGTATAGCATATTTTTTCTTTGCACTGTTTTTTTATGCACTGCTTTCTGCATGGAACATTTCTCATGTTAAAAATTTTTTTATTACCATTGTATTATTGAATAGTGTTGGGTTTATAATTGAATGTATACAACATTTTGTAAAACATCGAAGTTTTGACCTTTATGATTTGTATGCAAATTTTATTGGTGTTCTTGCGGGTACGGTTTTTTATATGATCATAAAGTTTATATTTTTTCATTAGGAAACATAAACTTGATAATGGGGCGTGATTGGTTGTAGTATGGGTTGCATATATTTAATTATGTCACCCTTGTATCTTAGAACAAGAAAATTTAAACTTAAATT
>JAUIHA010000067.1 GCA_030432505.1 bacterium
AGAAAATTTTGAAAAAATTTTTGACTATTTTGTGAGTGAGGGTGTATTGCTTGATAATTTTGCTGAATGCGATAATGGTGAAGAGTGTAACTTATTATTTTTTTTAGATTTTCTTTTGCATGGTAAGTACAGAGATGATAGTAAAGCTCGTCGCATGTTTTTATCAATAAGAAGACAACATTTTGAAGCTCAACATTTGTTACCAATTAAAAGGCCGTATCTGGTAGGTTTAGTTCAAACTTCAAGGGAGTATCACAAAGACGAAATTATTCCATGGGGAGATTATTGTGCTTGGTATAATAAGTGGCATTCTGATGGTGAAGGATATGATGCTTATGTCCATGGAGGATGTGAGCATACGCATGATTTTTTAAAGAGTGCTATTTATGCTCTTGATACTAGGAAGATAAATATTGCAATTAATGCAAGAGAGCTCAAGAAAATAGACATTGATGTTGTTCTATTTCTTTTGATATATGCGGTAAAGAAAGGTAAAGTAAGGTCGATAGAAGAAAGAAAAACATTTAAAGAAATCTTTGCTTTATGCATTGAAAGAGGCGCATCTTTAGAGTCTACTGTAAAGTTAGGTCGCAAGATTTATACGCTACAGAATTACTTAGACCGTGTCTTGAAAGAGATGGAAATAAAAGATAAAAATCTTTATAGCCTACTTATCAAAATTAAAAATAAGTATTTTTTTCAAGAAAATGATGGTTTCGACAAGGATGTTGCTGAGGTTGTGGATCGGGTGCAATTAATGTCGATAGATGGCAAAGGTGATTGCCGGATGGTGAGTGTATCAGGATATCAGACAATGCAGAGTAATAACAACGAATCTAATAAAAATTACTTTTCGAAAGGTAACAGATCCCCATATTGCTGCACTATTTTATAGGAATGATTAATGTATTTAAAATTGTTGTTTTCAATGCTCCTTGTTTCATGTTCAACAGTTTTTTCTATGCAAAATCCTAAAAAGATATATGAACGGCGGAATGTTAAAAAATTTATTCTTAGGGTTCCACCTTCAGAATACCATGTAGGGCCTCTGATTAAGGCAATTAATAATCTTAGGTTTGGTGATGTTTGTAAAGAAGTTCAAAAGCTTGAGCAACATAATTTTTATATTGATGTGATGAGTGGTGAAATGAATTTATTAGCTTGTCTGTTGGATGTGTTAATTACCCGTTATGATTTTGCTTCTAAAAAAATTAACGAGTTCAAAAAAATATGTAACTTTCTTGTTAAGAAAAAAGTTTCGTTAGATACGTTTGACTACCGGGGAGGTTGTTATTGGAATGTTATGGCTGTTCTAGAATCTCTTATCAATGATATGGATAGAATGGGGCAGCAAGGGCTATATGAAATGCTGTGTGATATAAAAGAACGACATTTTGTTTTAAGAAATATCAAAGCAGTGAAAAAATCTGATGGTTCTAAAGTTGTAAACTATCGAAAAGAAGATATTTATAGGAGTGTCCGGGGCTATTGTCGCTTGTTCAACAGATGGCATTCACATGGTGAGGGGTATGATGTACTTGTTGGTAGAGAAAGGCCTGAAAGGGACTCTATCCAGTAGAAATCCAATCCTAGAGCTCTTTTAAGGAAAGATAAACCACGTAAGATACGAGACTCTAGTTCGTCGAGTAGGCATAGTAAATCTCACATTCTCTGGGATATTCAAGAACTTTCCTTTAATTGATAGAAACTTTTTCAAAAATCAATAAATAATATATTAAAGTATTTATTTTTATAATTAATTTCTATTATAATATAATTTGTATAGTTGTTAAGAATATGAAAACTTTTATCAAGATAGGGGAAAAGGGTGATTATGAAGATTATAAAATATCTACTTATCGTTGGTCTTATCAGTACAGCATGTATGCTTTCAAGCTGCAGTAAAAAAGAGAAGACACTTGGTGGAGCATTGGTTGGTGCCGGAGCTGGTGCTGGTATTGGTGCTGCTGCCGGTGGTGGTGGAGGTGCTGCTATTGGTGCTGGTGTTGGTGCAATTACCGGTGGTGTGATTGGCCATAGCATGGGTGACGATAAAAAGAAAAAATAAGATAATAAACGTTTATCCTGAGGGCATCCGTAGGATGCCTTGAAGGGCTGATTGAGAGCTATCAGAAGAAGAATAAGTGGGTCGCTACAAAAAAGTAATGCAAAGTGCCTTGCGGATGTTTCTTCAGATAGCTCTTTTTTTATTGGTTTACAGGAGTAATTTGCAATAAACTCTGTCTTGCTATAACCTTTTGTAAGGTTAATTCTAACGCTAAAATCTTTATAAAAGTGCAAAATATATCATGAACACAACTGCAAATTTACTTGATATCAAAAATCTTGTTGTCTCTATTGAAGACAAATCAGTTTTAAATGGCATTGATCTATCCGTTCAAAAGGGCCAAATTCATGCAATCATGGGGCCAAACGGTTCAGGGAAAAGCTCTTTAGCGCTTACTCTGATGGGGCATCCTCGTTATGAAATTCAGGATGGCCAGATTCTTTTTGAAGGGACTCCAGTACAAGAACTTTCACCGGATAAGCGTTCTCAAGCCGGTATTTTTCTTGCTATGCAGCATCCGTATGAAATTGAAGGTGTTCCATATAAACATTTTCTTCGTCAGGCATACAATGCGCTCTATGATGGAACAGATAAGCAATTGCGTATCAGAGATTTTCACAAAATGCTTTTAGAAAAACTTACAATGCTCAAAATGGATGAAGAGTTTATTAACCGAAGTATTAACGTTGGTTTCTCAGGTGGAGAGAAAAAGCGTGCAGAAATGCTTCAGTTAGCTGTTCTCCAGCCAAAGCTTGCTCTACTTGATGAAATTGATTCAGGTCTTGATATTGATTCGCTCAAAATTGTGTGCGAAGGTCTTAATAAAGTTCGTGAAGACAATCCTGAGATGTCAGTGGTTATGATTACGCACTACCAGCGTATCTTGAATTACCTGACGCCTGATTTTGTCCATGTTATGCAAGATGGTAAAATTCTTCGTTCAGGTGGCCCAGAAGTAGCACAAGAACTTGAAGTGCAAGGGTACCGTGAATCCCAAAGTGTTGCATAACGATTTTTTAAAATGCGACACTAACAGTAAGCTCAAAAATTAGAGAAGGGGGAGAGTATGATGAAGAAATTAGGGTTTACGTTAATCGAATTGATGATTGTTGTTGCAATTGTTGTTTTTCTTTCTGCGGTTTCAATACCACAGTATGTCAAATATATTGGGCGTGCACGCCAAGCTGAAGTTGCTATGAATTTGGCGGCACTTCATACCGCGCAGCAAGCGTACTATGCTGAACATGGTCATTACACAAATGTGTTAAATGGAGAAAATGGTCTTGATTGGCAGCCTGCTGGTTATAAGAGTGGTGCTCAAAAACAAAATTTTTATTATACCTATGGTTTTAATTTTCCTGGCGCGCAAGAGGGCGTTCATTACTTTATTGGTAAGCTTGGTGCATCGCGTGAAGAGCTTGGCGAGACTCATGCTGAAGGTGAAGGGTTTGTTGCTAAAGCCGTTGGTGATGTAACAGGGAAAAAGAAGCTTGATATTTGGCAAGTTGATGAAGCGCGTAACATTGCTAACACCAATAAAGGTTTCTGATTTAGAATGCTTCGACAAGCTCAGGCCTACGCCGCTGTTGCTACGGCCCGTAGGCAGCATGAGCGTTGTGTTTCAAGATGTCACCCCGGACTTGATCCGGGGTCTAAATATTTAGCCCTTTTCTAATATTTTTTTAATGAAATTCACATTTTGGTGCAAATCAAGTTTAGTATGACGTCTAGAATTGGAACATTACATTAATCTTCGCTCATCCTGAGGTGCGAGGTCTTTGACTGAGCCTCGAAGGATATATCTTTTGAAAACTCTTTCTTTTTAATATTAACGAGCGCTACCCTAGATCAACATAAATTTTTAACGGGGGAAAGATTATGATAAATCTCAAAAAAATTATGTTGCTCTGTCTTTTGGGTAGCCTTGCTTCAAGGTATGCACATGGCATGAAAAAACCGTGGAATACTGAATCATCTCAATATCTTTTTAATCTTATTTCTGAACGGAGTGATCTTCAAGAGCCTGATCCTATAATTGAAGCGATAAAATCAGAAAACAAAAAGGAGCTTGGGTTGTTATTGCGGCAGCAAAATTGTTCTAAGGTCTGTCTACTTCATTATGCACTTGAGGCTTTGTCTTACGGAAAATATGATATTGCGAGTTTTTTAGCATCAAAAGTGTTACCAAAGGGCTGTAGTCTCCTGCAAAAGTTATTTAATTGAATTAGAAGAAGAGAATTGGGACTAAAATATCTTGCAAGAAAAAATAGAGTGTTGCGCCAAAAGCTAGAAATGGTCCAAATGGAATGTGTGTTCCTTTGCCTTGCTTTGTAAGCAAAACGTAACCACCACCAATAACGCTTCCAACAAGTGAGCTGATCATAAGTGTGAGCCATACGCCAATTGGGCCAAGAAATGCACCAATGAGTCCCAAGAGTTCCATGTCGCCAACACCCAAACCGTCTTTGCCGGTGTACCGTTTAAATGCATAAGCAACAAGCCATAAAATTCCATAACCAAAAAGTGCACCAGTCATACTTTCCCATACTGATATTGTTAACAATCCAAGAAGTGAAAAAACAATACCAAGTGGTAGTGACCATAAAGTGAAGAGTTGTGGGATAGCAAGGACATACAGATCAGTAGTTGTTGAAACAATTAAGCAGGTAAAGAAGTAAAAATATGCTAAAAATGAAGCTACCGCTTGAACATTGCTAAGTTGTTCAAGCGGTAGAAAAAATTTTAGTGCAAGAAGAACGGTAATAACTGCAGTAATAAGTTCCATAAGTGGATAGATCAATGATATTGGTTGGCTACATTTTCTGCATGAGCCGCGCAACATCACCCATGACATCATTGGAATGTTATCATACCAAGCAATAAGTGCCTGACATGATGGGCAGTATGAACGCTTTGTCATAAATGGTTTATCAAACGAAAGTCGATAGGCAATCACGTTTAAAAACGATCCCCAACTCAAACCAAAGAGTGTTGAAAAGCAAACAAGATACAGTGTTTGACTATCCACTAAGATCCTTTAAGCCCAGCTTTAATAATGTCGTGTATGTGCAAAAGTCCAACTACTTTTTGCTTTTGTGCAACAATGAGTGAAGTGATATTATAATTTTCCATCATCACCTTCTTGTTCTTGAACCATGACAACTGCCATGGCAACTAGAATGGCAAGACACTATTGTATAACCATAACTTGTAGAATTTCGAATTGTATTAACTTGATTTCGAAGTTGAGTTAAAAAGGAATCTAGATTACTTGTACTAACTGAAATTCCATGATCAGGTTGCCCACCAGGAATATCAAAAGCGACTCTATGCCTTGTGT
>JAUIHA010000068.1 GCA_030432505.1 bacterium
CAGGGAAAAAATGGGCGTGCAAATATCGTCAAAATTGTAGCAAAGGAAACATATTTGGACCCTAAATAACAAGTTTAAACCTACGCTCAGGTAGCTTCGGCCCACAGGCAGGGTGACATTACAAATACTTCTTAAGATAGCGTCCAGTCAGACTTTTCTTATTGTCAGCAACCTCATTTGGCGTACCAGCCGCAACAATGTTTCCACCAGCATTTCCACCCTCAGGACCAACGTCAATCAGGTAGTCAACACACTTGAGAACATCTAAGTTGTGCTCAATCACCAAGACAGAGTTTCCACGCTCAACCAGCTTATTCAGCACCAACAGGAGCTTATCAACATCATTGTTGTGAAGACCGGTAGTTGGTTCATCAAGAATATACATGGTATTGCGATCACGCTTTGCAAGCTCATTCACCAGCTTGATACGCTGCGCTTCACCACCAGAAAGCGTTGTTGATGACTGACCAAGTTTCAGATAGTCAAGCCCAACCTCACATAAGAGGCCAAGACGTTTTTTGATACGAGGGAATGATTCAAAGAAATCATGCGCCTCAAGAACAGACATTTCAAGAATATCAGCGATGTTTTTACCCTTGTAGCGAATCTCAAGAGTCTGCTGATTGTAGCGCTTCCCTTTACACGCCTTACAAAGAACCACGACATCTTCTAGAAAGTGCATAGAAATTTTGTTTTTACCTTCACCGCGGCACTCAAAACAACGACCATCAGCAACGTTGAAACTAAATCTACCAGGTTTATAACCACGAGCATTACTTTCAGGAAGCTTTGCATACAGGTTACGAATCTCATCAAAAATACCCAAGTAGGTTGCCGGGTTTGAACGTGGTGTCCGACCAATTGGCGCTTGGTTGACCATCACCATATTTTTGATTAAGTCGATATTTTCAATCTCTTCAAAACCTTTACCAATGGCATAACCAGCATGGAAATATTGTCTGAGAGCCGGCGCAAGCGTCTGCATAACCAGCGAACTTTTCCCGGATCCAGAAACACCAGAAACCGCTGCAAAGACGCCTACTGGGAATTCTGCATCAACATTTTTAAGGTTGTTGGCATTCACCCCTCTAAGCCTAATAAAGCCTCGAGGATCGCGACGTTTTTCAGGAACCTTGATGCCCTTACGTCCTGAAAGATAGTCACCAGTCATAGATTTTTTATTTTTCATAATTTGCTGTGGTGTACCAGCTGCGGTGATTTCTCCACCAAGAATTCCAGCCTCTGGACCCATATCAATGATGTAGTCAGACTCAAGCATGGTGTCAGTATCATGCTCAACCACTACCACCGTGTTACCTTGATCTCTGAGCAATTTAAGCGTGCGAATCAAACGATCGTTATCACGCTGATGCAGCCCAATACTCGGCTCATCAAGAATGTATAACACACCACTCAGCGATGAACCAATCTGGTTTGCCAAGCGAATACGCTGCCCCTCACCACCAGAAAGCGTACGTGCGGTACGAGACAAATTCAGGTATGAAAGTCCAACATTATCAAGGAAGGTTAATCGGCTGACAATCTCATTCAAGAGTGGCTCAGCAATTTCTTTCTTCTCTCCCTCAAGGTTAATATCCTTGCAGAACTTGAGAAGATCAGAGATAGCCATAGTAGAAAAGTGATGAATATTTTTATCACAAATCGTCACAGCCAAGGCTTCTTCCTTCAGTCTCATACCCTGACAATATTCACAGTCACGCTCACGCTCACCCATGGTCATATAGTATGAACGCCCTTGCACTTCGCTCTCGGCATCATAATTCCCATAGTCGTAGACAAACCCAAGACCATGACAATGCTGACACGCGCCAAGAGGAGAGTTAAAGGAGAAAAAGCGTGGTTCAAGCTCAGGGAATGAGCGAACGCATTCCACACAAATTCGGTGGGATGAATAAATTTGTTCTTTGCCTTTTTCATCAATTACACTGCATAGGCCGCCACTGAGCGCAAAAGCCTTTTCAATAGCTTCTTGAATACGCAGTGCCTCGTCCTTTTCAGCCTGAATATTATCAATCAATACGCTGATATTGTGCTTTTTATGCTTTTGTAGGTTCAGCTTTTCAATTTCCTCAGCACTTCTGAAGCGATGCGTCTTTTTATCAATACTGAAGCGGTTAAAGCCATTTTCATAGAGTCTGATCAGGTCTTTTTTGAACTCACCCTTCTTTTCCACAGCGAATGGCGCAGCGATGGTTACTAGCTTGTCTTTGAAGCGGGCAAGTAGCATTTGCGTGATTCGCTCAGGAGATTCAGCGGAAATTTCAGCATTACATTCGGGGCAATGAGGCGTTCCAACGCGGGCAAACAGTACTCTGAGGTAATCATAAATCTCAGTGATGGTCCCTACGGTTGAACGTGGATTATACCCTACCGTCTTCTGATCAATGGCAATGGCTGGACACAGCCCTTCAATTTTTTCGACATCCGGACGCTTAGAAACACCTAGAAACTGACGGGCATATGAAGAAAGCGACTCAACATAACGACGTTGCCCTTCGGCATACAGGGTATCAAGCGCAAGCGAACTCTTCCCTGAACCTGATGGACCGGTAATCACCACGAGTTTGTTCTTTGGAATGTCAACGGTGATATTCTTGAGATTGTGTTCTTTGGCGCCAATTACTTTGATTTTGTCGTTTTTCATGAGCCTCCCCACTGAGCTAAATAATGCTAAATGAAAATTTTATCATTTGATTAACGCGATTGTATCACACTTTTTTTATGATGTCACGACGTGCTATAAAAAAAGCTTTTAAAAAGCGCATTTTTAGGATATTATGTTAATTATTCAAATGCCCTTTCTGTCGGGCAAAAAGTCTTCAAAATTGACAGAATGAAAAATAATATGGTGGTTATAAAATGGTTGTTAATCTATATTAATGCATTTTATAAAATGGAGTTGTTTAATGCAAATATCCCAAACCACCGCTACTAAAAGAGTTCGTAAGAATAAAAAGTTTCTCAGAAATCTTCTTCTTCTCTCACTACTACTTTCTACTCTTTCTCTTCTCTTCATCTTCAAAGATACATTTTTCAATAAAACCTTTTATAGAGATCGCGAATATCGTATTACATACTTAAAAGGTGTCGTCCAAGAAAAAAAACTGAACCATATTGCAATGATTATTGATGGGTGCCGTCGCTGGGCTCGTAAAAATGGAATGAAACCCTCAGAAGGACACCAATTTGCATTTTTAAAAAAAGCTCCAGAAATTCTTAAGGATTGCCTAGACTGCAATATTCACACAATCACCTTTTGGTGTTATTCATGTGGTAATTTTGAGAAAAGAGATAATCAGGAAGTAAAACTATTTATAAACTATTGCACAAAAATGATTGATCTAATCCTTCCTCTTGCCCATAAATATCAAATAAAAATCACCCAGATAGGACGTAAAGATAGACTTCCTAACAACTTGAAAAAACAAGTTTTAATGGCGGAGCAAACTACTCGTAATTATAACAAACACTCACTGAACCTAGCAATGGACTATGATGGGAGAAGTGAAATATTACGAGGTTTTAAAAAATTGTCTAAGAGTAATCGAAATATCAATAATCTATCAGAAGAAGATTTCTGTAGATTTATAGATACTCACGATCAAAAATATCCATCACCAGATATAATTGTACGCTCATCAGGGGATACAAGACTCTCTGGGTTTATGGCTTGGCAATCAAAATATTCAGAACTCTATTTTGTTTCAAAATCATTTCCCGAATTCGATTTAACAATAATTGAAAATAGTATAATTGAATTCTCAAAAAGACGTCGTCAATTCAGTAGATAATTATTAAAACAAAATGGAGCTACTTAAAATGCAAATATCCCAAACAACTACTACTAAAAGAGTTCGCAAGAATAAAAAGTTCCTCAGAAATCTTCTTCTCCTCTCACTATTACTTTCCACTCTTTCTCTTCTCTTCATCTTCAAAGACACACTCTTAAGACCATGGACATTCAAACCTGCGGTACCTGTTAAAAGTACACGCACCATTAATATAATGCCACATGAAATGCCAGCAAGCATGTTCAAGGAACATCTGATTACTCTTTGCCAACAAGAAAATCCTAAAACTTTCGACTATCTCTATCCATTAATGCTCATGGCAACTAAACAACATCGTGCAGCACGCGCTCTTCTTGCGAAAAAAAGCAATCTTTCAAATGAAATTATTCTTTCTCTTCGTAACAATCCAACAACTTTTGAACTTGCAAATATGATTGAAATGCAACAGGGACAATCAGTTGCAACTGCCTGCAAAAAGCTTCTACCGCTTATCCAAAAACTTGATGTTACACCAGCAAACAAACATCAATATAAGCGTAAAGGCTACGGAACGTATTATGCTGATAAAAATGAAGATTTCTCACTTGAAAGCCAAAAAAATTGGGGGAATAAACAGCGTAATATTTATAAGATTTTGAGCGAGGTAAGGCCTGAAACAGTTCTTGATCTAGGTGCTAATGCTGGTTGGTTTACTCGCCTTGCTGAAAGCTTTGGTGCTCACGTTGTAGCAACTGATATTGATGAATACTGCTGCAACTACCAATGCGATATTACTAAAGAAAGAAACCTTAACATACAACCAATGATTCTTCCTTTTGAAAAATCAGACAGATCTGAATTAAAATCTGATGTTGTCATGTGTCTTGCTCTCGTTCATCACTTAGTTTTTTTAGGTGGATTAAAACTTGATGAAATTTTTAAAACATTAGCTCACTTAACCAAAAAGAAGCTAATACTTGAATACATTGATATCGAAGATAAAACGTGCAAAGGAGCAATTGCTAATCCTAATTTTTTCAAAAATAAAAAAATACATAATCAAGCTATAACCATGCTAAATACTTATGGTTATAAGTACTATAACATTGACAACTTCCTACGAATTTCTCAAAGATACTTTCGAGAAATAGAAGTTTATGATTCATCATCCACAACACGTAAACTATTGTTATTATCGAAATAAATCTAAATAGACCAAAAAAAAGAAAATTTTTTGGAACTGAATTTTGTATTATTCATATCCCTGGTGTCTCGATTAAAAATCGAAATACTAGATTTTTCTATCGAATTAAATTGATCAATTACGACAAACGCATCATGAGAAAAACCAACAGTTAGACGATACGGAACCGATGGCGACGATAATACTGTCCATGTAATAACACCGTTTGTTGGTTTTAAAAGTCTCAACCCATCCATTGCCTCGTACTCATGCCTCTTTAAAATATCTCGCACAATTGCCCTCATTGCTAAGTGAGGCAATTTCTTATTCGTAAAATCTTGAATATTATCTAAATAAAAAGTTCTCAAATGTTGCTTATCTAAGCTTGCTAAAAAGTTTGCATACTTTTGCTCATCAATCATCTTAAGTAACC
>JAUIHA010000069.1 GCA_030432505.1 bacterium
AGGTAGGTCGGCAATAAATACATCATCCTTAAACTTAAAAACTTCAGCTAACTGTGATGATGAGTTATCAACGTGTTGGTAACGCTCTACGTCTTCACCAAATTTCATCCAGTTTTTGATGTTTCCAAGCATTGTACTTTTCCCAACACCATCAACAAAGCTACAGAAAACATAGGCGGTCGATTCATCATTTCGTGGTGTCAGGTTTTGCACAAAGCGTTTTACAAACGTTTGTGCATTCCAGGTTACCTCTTTTTGCTGTTTAGAAAACGTCTCAATTGGGTAGGTGATATCAGGCCCTATGGCATAGTGAAACAACGGAAGTTTTGAACGCAACTGATGCTTCGCGTATTCAACAGAAAATAGAATATCCTGCGTTCCAGCAATCTGCTGATTTCCAACTTTAAAACCACCTGAATACAGGGTATGCCAAAACTTCATCAGCCATTCAAATGTCTTTTGCGGATCATTATTTTTTACACCCTGCTCAACGCACACCTGTGCTTTGGTAATGAGCTCAAGGGTTTCATCAAACGCATGCTCTTGAAAAATGGCAGCTCGGTCATCAAAGAGTGAAACCAAATCGGGATTCACATGTTCAAACACTGAATTATGAATTCCACTGAATTTATGAATATTCTTGAATAAAAAACCGGTCATAAACCCAAAGCGGTTATGCAGCTTGAGCGACCACCCTGCTTTACTTTTCAAGCTGGCTTCATCATTAATTTTTGCGTCTTTATAATTGGTATAATACGGCGGAACCGCATTTTCTTCATACCCCAGAATGATGCAACGCCCACACAGATTGAACTTCCTTGCTGCAAGCTCTTCTTCAAGCTTGTCAAAACTATACGCAGTCTTGTCTAAAAGAAATGGATGATATTCGTGAACGTAGCGTCCTTCGGGACTAAACTCATAATGCTTGATAAAACTTTCAATGAAACCTTTTTCAAAGCTTCGATCTTCAGCATGTGTAACAGTAGTCAATGTTACTATGAGTGCTAATGCTTGTAGTAATTTTTTCATTAGAACCACCCCATACCAAGCTCTTCAGCTTCTTGTGCCATTCTTTTTGTTTCTTCATCATCACCAAACCACTCTTCAATCATTGCCTGACTATCAACACCAAGCTTGGTCTTAAGAAGATTCATCAACTCTTTACACGTTTTCATCGCATCTTGATAATCCATCTCATAAGCACTGTCTTGTAGCTTTTTGATAATAAACTCAAGATCTGAATAGTAACGATTTACAACATCCATTGTCTTAAGCAAAATACCCTCATTAAAAAGCTTAATCGTATAATCAAAACACAATGCATAAAAATCAAAAATTACTGTATGCCCATGCTCTTTAAGATAAAGATATAAATTGCGTGATGGCTGCGTTGGCATTGAATTTTGTCGACCAAATCGGCTCCCAAATCCAGAAGTCGTTTCAGGACAGTACACTTCTTTGGTTACAAGATTCACCCGTGCATTTTTAAGGAATTCACTGATAAGACTTAACTGATCAACAATGTATTCCCAGTAATGCGGCAATGAAAATTCTTTTTTATTTTTATCAATGAAGTAAAACCATGGCTCATAGGTAAAAACTTGAACAATATCTTCCATAGCTTTCGCAATTTGCTCTGGTTCCATATTTTCAAAGAAATATTCACGAATAACGTATACCTTAGGATAATACTTAGAAAGATAATTGTCATAAAACTTGCAGTCAGAGGATTCTTCTTTCGACACCTGTTTTACTTGAGTATCTTTCTTCTTTTTTTCTGCGAATCTAAGCTTTTCCTTATTAAGATCTGCTCGCTTTGGATCTTGCAAAAATGCCATAAGCTGTTTTGCCATCTCTTCAAAGTTCTCGTTGCCTTCAAGATTTGCTGCATGCTGAGCTAGAACCGAGATATCTGGTTCAGCCGTTTGACCATCTGCAGTCAACCAGAAACTTTGAAAAAGAATGAGTGTCAGTAATACTATTTTTCTTTGTATCATCATGGTAAATACAAGAGGGCAAACCGACTTGGTTCACCCTCTTCCTCTTTTAATCTTCTTTCTTTTTATCATCACGCGTTCGTGGTGGTGGGGGTGCTGTATAATCATGCGGTGGGAAAAATTCTGACTTCCCATGCCCCGACGAATACGCACCGTAATTAATTTTGTCATAATCAACTTTTGGTGAATAACTTGAGTGATGCTGATAAGCATAACTACCAAATTTACCCGGCTTCACTCTATTCACCAATACTTTGAAAAGAGAAACAACATTATTGCACAATTGCTCAATTACTCCCTTGAGAGTATCACACCACAGCAATAACTTCTCATGCTCTTTGGTGCACGCAAATTTCAATGAAACGTCTCTAAAAAACGTTGCTAGTGATGTCAAATTATCAGCAACATGTCGGCACAAAAATATCGCTGACGTATCTTTTTTAGCAAATTCATTGCTCACTTTTTGCATCTGCGATGCATAGTGATCAAGTTGTTGGGCATAACTCAAAAAAAGCTCTTCCCAAAAAATCTTCTCAAAGCGACCATGCCAAAGCGGTGCACGACTATCTTTATATACTTCTTTCCGCTCATAAGAATTCGAACGCACACGCACTGAAATGGTATTTTTTAAATTTCCATAAATTTCGTTAAACGCAAGCTGCATTGCTTCAATATCACTAACATGCTCAGGATCAATGATACTTGCTCGCGCACTCTTACTCTTGTCATTGTGTGCCAACGTCTTATCTGACACCTCATCCTTTGCCACAAGCGTTGTCCCTACCGCTAACGCCCAAAGCAAAATCACTCTCCTCTTTATCACAATTACTCTCCTTTAAAAAGTAGTTTCCCTATACTTTTAGAAGCTTGTCTGAGCACTGCATACATTTTCTGGTGCACCCCAACTGTTGTTGCAACAACATCCTGCTGCGTACTCAATTCAGGCATGTAGTTAACAAGCTGTTCAATCGTAGCTTTATATTCACTGAGCACAACAGTTATGCCAAATAATGTTTTTTTAATTTGCTCTGCAACAGCTTTATTTTCTTCTTTCTGCACAAATGAATCCAGTAGGAATAAATTTATTGCGATAAAATTTTCTACCGCTCGTACAAGCACACTAAAATCAACACTCACTTCCCCACACAAGTAATGCTTAGAAGAAGTATATGCCTGATTATCTTTTGCAACAACACAAGCTGTCTGTACAAAGCGTGCAAGAGAAGCACCACTTTTTGTAATTTCTCTTTCAAGCTCTATGCTCATTTTTTTATAAAAATGAATATCATCACGTGAAAATAAGCGTGTTAGGACATCCCACGAATAGGTTGATCCATTTTTCAATGCAGCAAGAATAAGACCTGATGCCGTTACACACAGCGTTCCAATAACAACATCTCTAAAAAGACTCTTTTTGAATCTTCCCACAAATGTCTGTTCTTCTTCATACTTTTTAAAAAGGTCATATTTAATTTTTTTGTATTTAAAATCAATATCCCTTTTTTCCTGCTCACTTATTTCTGCATCTACACCTTGAGCAGCATTGTAATAGCGATACATTGCAATGCCAGCACAAGCACCAAAAGCAGCCGTGTAAAATGCTAGATAACGATTACGAGTTGATCGTCTAAAAAGATCCTTAATAGCATCTTGTTGTTTATCTATACGATCCCACGACAATGCTTCAAGTGAAACCATGCCAACATCATGCAGCATTGGAACATCTGAAATGACAGATGGTTGCTCTGCCTGAACAGAGCAACCAAAAAGTACTAGTATCAATAACGAGTTTTTGATTCGTTTTAGAAAATTAGTCATACAAGCGACCTAGTAATAACTATTACCAAATGAAGTTGGATAATCATCATCGTCATCATCATTCCAGAAATTTGATGTCTGTTTACGTCTAGAGCTATTATTGCGCCCAAAACCATTGCCATTATTTTTAGCGCTCAAGGAATAAGAAGGTGGCTTAACTTTAGTAATAAGCTGCTTAAAGAGACTATTAATGTTTCTCTTAATTGCCGTGATAATCGCTTTGTTTGATTTAATTGCCGCATCAAGATCACTAATTGACTCTGAATTAACCAACAATCCTTTAAAATCGAGTAAGAGCTTTTTAATACGATCCGCAAAGAAGACAACTAAGTCACCATTTTCACTCAGCTCTTTTCCGCTTTTAACGTAATGACTGTTACGTGCATCTACTTGTTCAACGAACTTGTCAAAGATCGCAACATAAGAAAGAATCAAGATGAACCAAGCATCTTTTTCTTCAACTTCTTCTTTTGCTTTACCGTCTTCAAATTCACCATCATTATCATCACCACCAAGGTCAAACTGACGCAGCGCCATATCTCGACCTCGTAAGCTATTTTTGAGACCATCTTTAACCATACGCTCAATATCATCAAAAATTTCTTTAATAAGTGCTTGCCACTCTTTGAGTTCTTCTTGATCAAATGGTTCGAAACCACCATGGAATAAATGGTTATTGAGGGTAATGAAACTTCCCTTGGTCTTATGATAAAGATAATCAAGCGTTGAACCAAATGTTTCGTTAAAAATTCGTCCAATGCGATCACTCAACACTTTACCAAACTCATGAGAAATCAATGAGTAAACACCCTTTTTAATACCATCGATTGAAGAATCTACGGTACCACCACTCCATGCTTTTCCAGCAATACCACGAGCGAGTACTTCACCCTCAATTGAGCTACTTGTCTCAAGGAGTCGAAGAGCACTTTCCCTCAATTTGTCAGAAGCACTTTCGCTTTTCTTAAGTTGTGTTTTAATCTTTAAAAGGTCACCAGAACTTAATGACGCATTATTTAGCTCAGCCGTCAACTCTTCTTCTTTGGATTGTAAGTTACCACGTCGTTCTTGCAAAAGATCTTTTGCCTTCGTTTTCTCTTCGATTTCATTTTTGCGCTGCGCACTTCTTCTTGTATTAGCAGAAATGTTTTTATGAAGATCAATCAAATCGTCTTGAATCTCTTTATAATTGCCTAAAGTCTCTTGAAGATTCTTTCGGACCTGTTCAAGCTCTTGTTCAATTTCATCACGCTTTCGAGCTCCTTCAGCTTTTCTTATTCTTTCCCGAAGAGATGTTTGTGAAGATGCAAAATCCTTGGCAAAATCGGTCATGGTTTTTGCTTGTTCCATCTTCGCTAAGTGAGCCGCAGCCTGAGGGTCCATCATGAAGCCCATATTATTACGCATCATTGACTGCATTCGGCCTGCAGCTAAAGCATTTTGACTCGTCAAGCTAACAGCTGCTAAAAGAAGCAATGCTAACCGTTTAGTGTACCCACCCTGATTCATGTTTTATCCTTTTGAAATCAATATTTAATTACATTTAAATGTAGAGATTACCCCATTAAAGTGGGGGTAG
>JAUIHA010000070.1 GCA_030432505.1 bacterium
CGAAAAATATGGGTACATAGTTTTGTGAGTGAGTGCATTGTAAGGTTGTATTCAGCAGTGTAATTACCATAAACAAGCACTTTTTGACGAGCATCTCCCATTCCCCAAAGTAGCAAGGTTGATTAACAAGGAACTTATTAAATTCATGACAAGCAGCTATTTTTTTCGCTAGAGTAGTTAAGCGTCTTCTGTTTCAAGAAGTCAATGAATTGTTCAAGCGAAAAGGATGTAGAGGATATCATGTATACAGAATTAAAGAAGATTTTTGAGGAAAAAAAGTTACGCGTACCCCTTACCGTTCCAGAAGAATTTCATGAGGAGTATCGCAAAAATTATCTGAATGCTACTGCATCTTCCGGACGCTTATTCCTTTTTGCCGGAGACCAAAAAATAGAACATTTGAATGAAGATTTTTATGGTGCAGGTATTCATGAACAGTCCGCAATACCAAAACACCTTTTTGAAATTGCCTCACAAGCACGCATTGGTGCCTTTGCAACACAGCTTGGCTTGATTGCGCGCTATGCCGATGACCACCGGGATGTGAACTATATTGTAAAAATGAACAGCAAAACAAATTTAGTGCCTACAAGTATTAAAGATCCGTATAGTGGGTTGCTTTCAACTATTGATCAGGTGGTGCAGTTTAAAAATCGTACCGGGCTTTCAATTGTTGGTATTGGCTACACATTGTATCTTGGTAGTAAGCATGAAGCATGCATGTTAGAGCAAGTGAGTAAACTGATTTATGAAGCGCATCAGCATGGTTTGATTGTGGTGCTGTGGATGTATCCTCGTGGTGAAGCGGTGACAGACGAAACGCACGAAAATATTATTGCTGGTGCTGCTGGTGTGGGCGTGAGTCTTGGTGCAGACTTTGTAAAAGTGAATCAGCCAAAAGCAAAAAATGGTTTTGATGTAGCTGAAAAATTAAAGCAGGCGACGTATGCTGCAGGGCGTACCGGTATTATTTGTTCTGGTGGTTCTCGAAAAGATAAGGAGCAATTTTTGGATGATTTATACCATCAAATTCATACTGGGCGTACACGTGGTGCTGCCATTGGGCGTAATATTCATCAACGCCCGCTTGATGAGGCGGTAAAATTTTGTGCGGCTATTGCGACCATTATTATGGATGATAAAGATGTTGAGTGTGCCAAAAAACTGTTGTAGTAGACTGTATCCTTAGAGTGGCTCTCAACAATCAAAGTCTAATCAATTTTAGTGTGGGTCACGTATACTCTGGACGTCACCCCGGGCTCGGATCCGGGGTCCAAATGTTATTCTTTATTTTTAAATGAATTATATTTGGATGCTGACCTGTCCTCCGAAGCCACCTGGGCGTAGGGGGAATCAAGTTCAGTATGACATTTGTAACTGTAAATAAGATTTATGTTTTATGATCTTTTGTAATTTGGATTTCAGTTTTTATAATTTATCTTTTTTTAAGCATTCATTCTCAGGTGCACTCGAAGAGTCCCTCGAAGGATGGCCAAAAACTTTATTTAGTGTAGCGTCTTTTGCTATTCTCCACCTATAAGTTGAAAATTCATTCAGGGGGGACAGGAGATGTTGCAACGTTTGAAGCATTACTTTGATTTTTTATGGAGCCTTGCAGGACTCAATGTCCGTTTAATGTATGGGATGTGGAAACTTACAAAGTTGCCGCAACCAGCAATTACTATTTTTGGAGGAGCGCGTATTGAGCCAGATGGTAAACACGCCAAGCAAGCAAAAGAACTTGCTAAGAGGTTGGCGGGAGAAGGAGTTTCAATTATTACCGGTGGTGGCCCTGGCATTATGGAGGCTGCAAATCAAGGAGCGTATGAACATTTAAAAGAATGTGATCTGGGTGAGGGTGCGCGTTGTAAGCCGGTTATGTCAGCAGGAGTGAGCCTTGTCCGTTTGAATAAAGAAAAGGCAAATCCATTTGTGCAAGAAAACATTGTTATGGAATATTTCTTTGCACGTAAGTGGTTATTAGTTCGGTATTCAATAGGTTTTGTTATTTTTCCTGGTGGTTTTGGTACGATGGATGAATTGTTTGAAATCATTACCTTAGCGCAAACACAGCGTATGCAACGGGCGCCAATTATTTTAATGGATACAAATTTTTGGCAACCGCTTGTTGAGTGGATTGAAACTCGAGCGCTTAAAGAAGGCTTGATTGGTCAAGAAGATGTAAAACTTATCAAAGTACTTGATGATGTTGAAGAAGCATTCAAAATTCTACGAGATTATTGTGCGCAGTGCCAATAAAAAATAAGCTCGGAACTAAATCCGAGCTTATTTCTACTTTCTTTATGTTCTACGTGTGCGACGTTTTAGTTT
This sequence comes from bacterium, assembly GCA_030432505.1. GTDB lineage: Bacteria > Babelota > Babeliae > Babelales > RVW-14 > JAUIHA01. Next base: position 2,332 of record JAUIHA010000070.1, read on the forward strand.
TGATATACCATTTTTTATTGACTCAGCGCCTCTGAAATATGGATCCCGTCTTATATTTACTGAGCGGGGCTGATTTTTACCGTATGTGAAATCATCAATTGGAGCAAAGCGCCCTTTTGCAACATCGGAAAGTTTTCGTTTGATGCTGTAATTTGAAGGTCTGAAGAACCAACGATGAATTGGATCTTTGTCTTTAGCATATAAATCAGCTTTGAGCATTTGGTATTTTGCATAATCAAGTTTTAACTGCGTGTATTCGTCAGGTATTCCTTGGAACTTAGGTTTAATGATACTTGGACGAATAAATACATACAGATTTTCTTCCGTTTTCTTTTTCGTTTTATTTTTGAAAAGGCTTCCAAGTATTGGCACATCACCAAGTACCGGTGTTTTATACAAATTGATAGTTTGGTTACTTTTTTTCAATCCACCAAGTACGAGTACCTCACCAGCAAGCAGACTTGTTCTTGTATCAATGACACGACGAAGAATTTTTGGTGGTGCATCAGGATCAGCAGTTGGTACAAACTCATCAATTTTTGCGTTGATGGTCAGGTTTACTACACCATCAGAATTAATGTGCGGTGTTAGTTCAACTTCAGTACCCGCCGTTTTATCAACTTTGGTTGCGACTCGGTTTTCACCTTTTTCTGATTGTTTCAACGGACCAACAACTTTCCGGGTATCATTTACTTTAACAACACATTTTTGGTGGTTATTGGTAATGACGTAAGGTTGTGCAACTACTTGTGTATTGTCGAGCTTCAGGACACTTCTAATGATCGACCAAATATTATTGTCTTTTCCGAGTGTTAAAAATGACGGTGAGCCTTGCCCTAAAATGTCAGGTTTTGCGAGTTCAATAAGATTAGTAATCGGTTGTTCTTCAGCTGATGATGATTTACTTCCATCACCATCTCCACTGTCATCACCGTTTTGCGGAACAGAGGAAATCCCAGAAAGCGAATGCAAGTTGTTAAATTGAAGAATATTGATGCCAAGACCAAGCTGTTTGCCCTCTTTACTTTGGAGTTGTGCACCAAGTTGTTTGTCTTGTGTTTCATCAATAATGATTACCATAACCTCAAAGGCAATTTGTGGTTGTGGTTTATCAAGTTTATCAATAAAGCTTTCAATTCTGCGCCAGTCTTCTTGGTTGCAGGCAATAATGAGCCTGTTCCCGCCACCTCGGCCTTCTTCGGTGCCTGTTTCAGCAGAAATGGTAACATCTTCAAAGAATTTAAATTTTCCAACAAGCTTGCTTTTGTCTGTTTTTTGCCCAGCAGGGGGAAGGATAATTTTTTCCACGATTGACCTGATATTTTCTGCTTTAGCATAACGAATTTCTTTAATATGAATTCGTGACTGTGCAGTACCGAGCGGAACATCAATGTATTTGTAGATAAAGTTGGTGAGGCGGTCAAGATTCTTTTTTGTTCCAAGTAAGATGAGTGAATTTTTCACAACCTCGGGAATAATTTTTGTTGAAGATGAGAAGTAGTGGGTTTCGGTACGCTTGCCAGCAACGGCAAAACGTAGACCACGCTTTTGTTCTTCACCTAAAATCTCTCTAAACAAATCTGCTACTTCTTGTGCATTTGCTTCTTGCAGAGGAATAATTTTGATAGCTTCTCGAAGCCCGCCAGAATCAAGCTCTTTAATAATACGCATAGCAGCTTTAATGTTGAAACATTTTTCTTTTAAGATGCATGCTTGTAGATCTTCGTTAATTCGAATAGCATCATCACCCCCAAGCATTGAGCTCAAAATATTTTGCGCCATTTCAGGCTTAATGTTTTTAAAGAAGTAAACGTAGCGAACAACAAGGTCACTATCCGGAAGGTTTTCTGGCTCGGTTCCCATCTTAGATGAGTAAATAGGAATAGGATGCTGAGAAGCATCTTGACTTTGAACTACACGGAATAAGTTATCAACTTTAATGATTGAAAAACCATTCATTTCAAGCAGAGTGAGCAAAATATTCCATGCGCGTTCAAGGGTAAGTGCACTGCGAGTGGTGAGCGATACTTTGGTATTAGTGAGTTCTTTATGAGGAAGTACGTTAATTTTTTTACGCCCTGCCAGATAATTTAAAATACTGTCAAGACTCGCATTTTCAAAATTAAGGTAAATATCAGCTTCTGCTGTTTCACCAGGCTTTAACTTTTGCGTTAGGTGTGGATGCGGCTCAAGTTTTTTCGGCTGCGGGTTAGCATCAAGCGATACGTTTGGCGCGCTATCAGTTGCTTCCTTGTTTGGTTTTGTCTCTTTTTTACGAGGGGTATTGCCAAGGAGTGTTCGTTTTAAAAGATTCTTTTTCGTTTCAAGTTTTCCACTAATTGTAGAAGGTTTTTCTGCCTGAAGAGACGGTGTCACGCAAGCAAGGAACAGAAAAAGGGGTAAAGCATTGTATCTCATTTTTTATATTAATACTAAAAAATTAAGCGTTACTTCTAATGAAAGTTTTAAATAAATGATTAGAAAAAAAGAGTCAATGAGATCAGAATTTTCAAGCTAAACTCCAAATATTAAAAGAAACTTTTTAGAAGATTTATAAATAAATGAAAATCAGTAAAACATTCTTTTTTAGAAAAAAGTAGTTTTTTTTAGTGAAATAGAAGAAAAAGATGCATCCGAGGGATTTTAGAGTCATTCTGAATAATCTTAATTCCCTCATAATTTTCATGATTAAAAACAAAAAATTATTGAAAACTATTTATTCAAAAAATAATAAAAAATGGAAATTATCTAAATAGATTCTGAAACAAATAAAATAATAAAAGAAAGTAATCCTTACAATTTCAATTCTTTGTTGAAAGATTTGAATTTTAAAAAAATTGATGAAATTAATGAAAAAAAACTTCCTTAACTTTTAAATAACTTAAAAGAATTAAATTTTATCGTCCCTTTGGCCGAAAAATCTAAAAAAAAAAATACCAATAAATTAAAAGATAATTTAGAGCAATTTTTCGAAACATTTGAAATAAATAATGATC
>JAUIHA010000071.1 GCA_030432505.1 bacterium
TATTAATACATAAATAATGGCAGAAATCACAAAACCAATATTCATAAAAGATCCTTTATTAAAGGGGAAAAATAAGATTTTTTCTAAAGTAGCAGATTTTTATAAAGTAAATAAAGAGGCCCTTAAAATAGACGCTTTCCATTGGGGATTTGCTTACCAGGAGATACAAGAGATATGAATTCATCCTCATCGGGGAGCCCTAAAACTAGGACTTCAGACATAAATGGCCCAATTTGTTTTTTTGGAAAGTTTACAACGGCTATTATCTGTTTATTAATAAGCTGTTTGGGTTTGTAGTTTTGTGTGATTTGAGCAGAGCTTTTTTTTATACCTATCTCGTCGCCAAAATCTATCGTGAGTTTATAAGCGGGTCTGCGAGCTTCTGGGAATTCCTTAGCTGCTATGATGGTGCCAACGCGTATATCAACTTTTAAAAAGTCGTCAAAAGAAATCATAAAAGTATCCTGGTAAAGTTTGAAACTTGTTTGAATTTACTCAACAGTTACTGATTTTGCGAGATTTCTCGGCTTATCAATTGGACGACCAAGTTTGCAGGTAATGTGGTATACAAAGAATTGCATAAGGCCAGTCATTGCTAAAGGTCCAAGTAGAGGTTTAACTTTAGGTATAATAAACGCGGTGTCTGCTATATTGATAAGTTCTTTTTGCCCCTCAAAAGCAAAAACAAGGAGGTGTCCTTTTCGAGCTTTTACTTCCTGAGCATTAGAAACAATTTTTTGGTAAACAATTTTGTCGAGTGTTGAGAACAATACAACAGGGGTATACTCATCTATCAAGGCAATAGGACCGTGTTTAAGTTCTCCAGCAGGGTAACATTGAGAGAAAATGTAAGAAATCTCTTTAAGTTTTAATGCTGCTTCTAGAGCAAATGGATAACTGATGTTACGCCCAAGGAAAATAAAGCGAGAGTATTTAGAATATTGTTCAGCAAGTTCATGAGTAATTTTAAGTTTGTAACTTTCAATTACAGTTTCTAAAATTTCTGCAGCAATAAAGAGATCTTCTTCTGAATCATGCATATCAAGGGCTGAGATAAGGCCTTTTTCTAAGGCTATTCTGTTAGCCAGCCAGTAAAGAATACTGAGCTGAGTAGAAAAAGCTTTGGTTGAAGCAACAGATATTTCAGGTCCTGCCTGCATAGGTAAGAAACCACCGGCTTCACGAACAATTGTGCTTGAAGCAACATTTGTAAGGGCGATAGTTGGTACATCTTGAGCGTTGATCAAACGCAGTGCTTGAAGTGTATCTGCGGTTTCGCCTGATTGTGAGATAAGAATATAAACACTATCTTCTTGGTTGAAGAAAGGCATGTACAGAAACTCTGAAGCAAGGTAAACACGAGCAGGTATTTTACAGAAAGATTCGAAGAAAAACTGTGCTACCCGGGCAGCATGCCATGATGTTCCAGCTGCAATTAAATTGACGCTTTTAAGATTCTTGACCTGCTTTGGCGTGATGCCTAGTTGGCGCCAAATACAATCGTTGTATTCTTCTTTGTATCGGGAAAAAGGCTCGCTTGTTTCATCTGATTGACAGCTGCTTGATGAATTACCAATGACTTTGCAAAATGATATTGAGCGTGTAATTGCTCGTTTTTGCTCATAAATTTCTTTGAGCATGTAATGTTCAAAGCCTTGTTTATCTGTCTGCGTGTATTCTTCTTTTACTTTTTGAGAAATCACTTCAAGAGGTTTTCCGTCAAAGTCAAAGAGATCAATGTTGTTTTTTGTAACAATTGCAAAGCTTGTATCAGGAAGGAAGACGACGTCTTTAGTTTTATCAGAGAATGCAATAAAGTCTGATGCTACAAAGTGTTCATTTTCTCCTATTCCAACAACAAGAGGAGAACGTCTTCTGATAACAATCAACTGATCTGGATATTGCTCCATCATTACTACAAGAGCAAAAGCCCCCTCAAGTTTTTTCACGAGAGACATGATGGCAAGCTTAAGTGTTGGCTGTTCTTGTACGAGCTCATCGAAAAGATGGGCAATAACCTCAGTGTCTGTTGAGGATTCAAAAGCATGCTTTGCTTTGATGAGTTCCTCGCGTAGATCTTCGTATCCTTCAACGATACCATTGTGTACGATGGCTATGCTTTTGTCAGAGTTGAACTGCGGATGGGCATTTTTCTTGTCAACAACTCCATGAGTTGCCCACCTGGTATGTCCCATACCGACAGATCCATCAAATGTTACTTTTTCGGAAAGTTTTTTGAGAAGGGAAACGCCACCAGCTTCCTTTTGAAAACTGAATTGCTTGTGCTTTTCATCAATACATACGATACCAGCAGAATCATACCCTCGATACTCAAGTTTTTTTAAGCCCTCAAGGATATAACTACGGCTTTTTTTCTCACCGACGTAGCCAATTATTCCACACATTTCCTACTTCTCTCTTACTTTCAAAAAAGTGTTCACAAAAATTCTTTCATGCAAGGCACAAAGATACGAGTAAATATCGATTAACGCTTTACGAATTGGAACTTTCTACGAGCACCTCTTTGACCGTATTTCTTACGCTCTTTATTACGTGCATCTACGGTCAAGAGATCGTTTTTACGAAGAAGAGGTCTAAGCGACTCATCTGATTCAAGCAATGCTCGAGCAATTCCTAAACGAATAGCTTCAGCTTGCCCTTTGAGACCACCGCCTCCAACATTGATTTTCACGTCGAAGTTTTTTTCTAAGGAAGCAGCTTTTAATGGAGTTTCTACGATGCTTTTTGTTACATCAGTGTCGAAGTACTGCTTATGATCTTTACCATTAACAACGATGTTACCCTTTCCAGCTTTTTTAAGCCAAACACGAGCTACGGCTCTTTTTCTACGACCAACACCGTGAATATTATTTTGATTTTGTTGAGTTTTGTTCATAAGTCTTTCAATCTGAAATAAATACTAACATTTCGATTATACTTAAAAGCATGTCTAACTGCATAAAAGCGCTAAAGAAGGCACTTTCATTTATGAATACTACCTTCTTAATAAGCTTTTGTCAAAAAAACAGCAACTTTTCCATGCCATTAAAGATTTTGGCCTGCCAGCTGAAGTCTTGGCGAAAGCTGGAGCCGATGATCGGAGTTGAACCGACGGCCTACTGATTACGAATCAGTTGCTCTACCACTGAGCTACACCGGCCAAAAAGCTTGCAGGATTATACCATATTTTTGTGAGAATGGTAGGTTTTTATCCTTCAAATGCTTCCTGGCAAACAATACAGCGAGCGGCGTAAGGGAAATTTTGTAGGCGTTTTTCAGAGATAGGCTCTTCACAGTCTATACAATTACCGTATTCTCCGTGGGTTATTCGTCCCAAAGCATCCTCTATAAGGCGCAATTCGTCAATTTCTGATTGCTCTAGAGAGCTTTTGAGCTTTTCTATGCTGGTTGATAACGCCTCATCTCCACTATCAAGGACTTGGTCATCGCGTCCCTTTTCTTGGGTGGACTTAGATAAAAGATCCGTCATTTCTGCTCTGCGAAGCTGTAATTTTTCTTCCATTTCGTTAAGAAATTTTCCCCTTTGCTTCACGCTGATCCTTCCTCTTTAAAGATTTGGTTCTTAGTTTTTTAAAAAACTTTTTAAGGAGCCCTAGGCATTGATCTTTTTCAATGTCTTTTTTTACCGTAATTTTTTTGGAGTAAAAAGGAAGCTCGTCTATGTTGTCCAGTCCAACTCCAAAAAGTGTCGACTTTGAGCCGTAAGCAATTAGCTGTATTCTACTTAGTTGAATGAGCCCAAAGCACATCAGACAAGGCTCAAGGGTAACATAGATCCTATACCCATTCAATCTCCAGTCACCAATTTTTTTACAGGCTTTTTTTATCGCTATCGCCTCTGCATGGTCTGTTTGCGAGTTGTTGAGTTCAGTTTTGTTGTATCCCCGTCCAACAATATTACCGTCTGGATCTACAACAATCGCTCCTATGGGGACTTCATTTTTAAGGTACGCTTTTTCTGCTTGTTTGAGTGCCTGTTGCATGTACCATGCATCGCTTTTTTTTATCATTGATTTTTTTATTAACGTTTTTTTATGGTTTTGTTTTACACCTAGCTATCAAAATGTTGACGATAATGCTATACTACTAGAAAGTTTTTTTATTTTTAAAGTTTTTTTAACTTTGTTCGTGATGGTGTTGTATCAAAACGAATAATCGTCCTATCAAAGGTTGTTGTATGGAAGAGAATAATAAAGAAAAAGATATTGGAGCTAAAAATCAGTATGGTGCTAGTTCCATTAAAATCCTTGAAGGCCTTGAGGCTGTTCGTAAACGTCCAGCCATGTACATCGGTTCAACAGGAGCAGCGGGTTTACACCACTTGGTGTACGAGATTGTCGATAACTCTGTTGATGAGGCCCTAGCGGGTTACTGTTCTCACATTCTTGTTACTCTTCATGCCGATGGATCATGTTCCGTTCTTGATAATGGGCGAGGTATTCCTGTTGATATTCACCCAACAGAAGGTATTTCTGCCGCAGAGGTTGTTTTAACAAAGCTTCATGCTGGTGGTAAATTTGAAAAAGATTCATATCGTTACTCTGGTGGTCTTCACGGGGTGGGTGTTTCTGTTGTAAATGCTCTTTCAACATGGCTTGAACTTCGTGTTTATAAAAAAGGTAAAGAATACGAGCAAACTTATAATATTGGTGTACCAAAAGAAAAACTCAAAGAAGTTGGGTTAACAGATCAAACCGGTACCTATGTGAAATTCCTTCCAGATAATGACATTTTTGAGAGCATTGATTTCAACTTTGATACGCTTGCTTCTCGTCTGCGTGAACTTGCTTTTTTGAATAAAGGTTTACGTATTGATATTAAAGATGAGCGTAGCGGTGACGAACATTCATATCACTTTGAAGGTGGTATAACTTCATTTGTTGAACATATTAATGCAAAGAAGAATCCATTATTTCCTGAAGTTATTGAGTTTTCAAAAGATGATGACACCTATGTTTTAGACTTATCGCTTCAGTACAATGATGGCTATAGCGATCAAGTGTATAGTTTTGTAAATAACATTAGAACAATTGACGGTGGGACGCACGAAAGTGGTTTCCGAGCAGCGCTTACTAAAGCAACTAATCGTTACGGACAAAAACATAAGCTGTTAAAAGATAGCAACCTTTCAAGCGATGACGTTAGAGAAGGTCTTGTTGCTGTGATCAGCATTAAAGTGCCAGAGCCTCAGTTCGAAGGACAAACAAAAGGTAAGCTTGGAAACAGTGAAGTAAAAGGTCTAGTAGATTCTTGGGTTTACGCTTTTCTTGATGAATTCTTTGAAGAAAATCCAAATATTGCC
>JAUIHA010000072.1 GCA_030432505.1 bacterium
AATTGTATTCCTACGTGGTAATGGACAACAAGAAGTATTCTTCCTTCGCACGGATGATATCAAAACAGCAGAAACAAAACCAGAACGCTGGGACTACATCATTAAAAAAATTGATGATGAAAATTATACTGTTGACCCTGAACACTTTAAAGATGAAGTGGAAACACTTGGAAACTTCATTGAACGTGCCGCTGTTGTAGGTACTGCATTCAGAAAAGGAAAACCTGTTGGTCTTAAAGTTGGTGCACTACCAAAAAATGATGTTGGCATGAAGCTTGGTCTTCAAAAAAATGACATCTTGCTTTCAATTAACGACCTTGCTATTGCTGATGTTAAAAACAGAATGAAAATTTTTGATACCATCTCGCAAGGCAAAATTGATGATACCGTGAAAGTTGTTCTTAAACGTGGAACAGAAGAAAAGACCCTTTCGTATAAATTTGCTAAAATCAGCAAAGCCAAACAAAAAGTGTTTACTGGTAAAAAAGAAGCAGATAAAAAACAAGAGCTTCCAATGAGTAGAACACAGCAACGAGAAAAAACAATTAGAGAATTTAAAAAACGACATTCAAGCAATGACCAAAAACAAGCTATAGCAAAAATACGCCAACGTTTATTGAGAAACTTAAGAAGTAGATTAAAAAACTCTCGAGTTCGATAAAGGGCGAATAGGAAAATAAAATGACCAATAGGATGAAATTATTTTTTATTCTCGGGCTTATCGCCATGATGAATGCACAGCAGAGTTTCGCTGCTCCTGCATTACCAGCAACACCCGTAAAAAAAGAAGCTACAAAAAAAGCTCCTGAAGAAAAAACACCAACCGATTCTAAAAAAGAAACAGAAGAAGAAAAACCACGCAAAGATATTTATCTCAACTTTGAAAACACCGAATTAATTAACTTTGTAAACTATATGGCCGATCTAAAAAAGCTTAATCTCATTCCAGATAAATCACTTGAGGGAGCAAAAATATCTCTGACTATTCGCGATCCACTCACCGTTGATGGTGCGTGGAACATTTTTTTGACCGTTCTTGAGATGGCAGGATTTAGTATTGTTAAAGTTGGCGATGTCCATAAAGTTATTCCTAAAGATAAAAAACTTACTGAACCACTTCCTTCATATATAAATGTCCCTGCGCACACCCTTCCTGAAAGCGATGAAACCATTCGCTTTGTCTTCTTCCTTCAAAATCTTTCTGTTGAATCAGTCAACGACCTTCTTGCAAGCATGCTCAGTAATAAACACAGCATTGTAAGCCAACCAGACGTGAACGGATTCATCATTACTGATAAATCATTGAATATAAAATCTGCGGTAAAACTGATTCAAAAACTTGATGACATTGGTGAAGCAGAAACATTCTTAGTATTAAAACTCAAGCGTGCAAACGCTTCAGATGTTAAAGAGCTGCTGGAAAGTTTAATCCGAAAACCGGAGGGTGGAGCTCTTGCCCGTTTACTCGGAAAAGGAAAAGACGGAGGAACTGAATACTTTCCTCCAGGAACAAAAATTGTTACCGAACCTCGCACTAATTCTCTTATTCTGCTTGGTGCACCAGGCCCAATTAAAAAAATAGAAGACTTTATTGTTAATCATATTGATACCGATCTTAAAGGAGTTGATTCTCCTCTTCATATTTATGAATTGCAATATGCAAACGCTCGTCAAATTGCAGAAATTTTACAAGAAGTTACTGCAGCACCAGAAAGTGAAGCGGGAGCACAAGCCGCAAAGTATGGTGCTATTCGTGGTGGCGTAAAGTATTTTAAAAGCATGCGCTTTCAAGTTGATGAAGATGGAAACCGCTTAATTGTTTCAAGTACCGACAATGAAGATTGGAAACTTCTGCGTAAAACAATTGAAGATCTTGATAAGCCACAACCACAAGTTGCTATTGAAACGCTCATTGTTACCATCACATCTGATGACATCAAAGAGCTTGGTGGTGCAATGCGTAATAAGAAGACAGGGCAACTTGGCAATCACCTGAACTTTCAATCAGCTGCAATTGCAGGAAGTCCGTCACTTGACAGCTCAGATAATCCAATGAACCTTCTTGGAAGTATGGTTGGCCAAATCGTTGCACAGCAGGGTGCAAGTATTTTGCAATTTGGTAAAAAAGACAATATTTGGGGGATTTTCCAAGCACTTAAAACCGTCACCAATGCTTCTATTCTTTCCAAACCATTTTTGACCGTTGCCAACAAAACACAAGCACAAATTACCTTTGGTTCTGAAGTTCAGGTGCTACAGGAGGAAGGTGCTGGAGACACAAGAGGTTTCACGCCAGTTGAAGCAAATACTGAAATCAACATCACACCTCAAATTAACCTTGATGGTATCATTCGCATGCAAATCAAAGTTGATATCAGTGAATTTACTAATGAAGAAAAGGGTGATAAGCAAACGAAGTTCATTGAAACAAACGTTACCATGGCTGATGGACAAGTGTTGGTGCTTGGTGGATTTGTCAAAACAACAGTACGTGAATCAAAAATTAAAACACCTATTCTTGGTGATATTCCAGTACTTGGCTGGTTGTTCAAAAAACATAGCCGCAGTATCAACAAAACATACGTCTTTGTATTTCTATCACCAACCATAATTAAACCTCGCCAGCTTCCAGGTGTCGGGCTTTATACAAAAATGAAGCTTCATCAAGTAACCAACGAAATTGAAAGTGGTATTGAAACAAAGAAAACTCGCGATCCTATTTTCAATTGGTTCTTTGACGCCGGAAAAGAAAACTATTCTCATAAGGTTATTGATTTTGCTAATGCTCGTTACCAACCAACAACGGTTGATATTCAAAATGATCCGTACTACCGTGCCATTACAAAACGAGAAGCAGCGCAAGAAGCACTAGCAGAAGAGGATGCTATAGAGATTCCTACATCACAAGTAGCTGAAAAAGTTCACCAGCCTCTTGCAAAACCAAATACTATGCCTGCACACGCAAAGAAAAAAGAACGCAAGATTGAAGCTACGAAAATAACATCTCGTAAGAAAAAACCCGCAGCACCACCAAAACCGCCAGTTAAAAAATCGAAAACCAAGAAAATTAATATTGATGAACTTAAACAGAAACGAGAACAACGCCGTTCTAGTATACCAGCGGCAATAGCACACAAAGTTGAACGCACAGCACAACCAAAACCAACACAAGAAAAAATAAACAAAACGCGCTCGCTCTTGCGTAACCTGGTTTCAAAACCAATCTTACAAAAAGAAGAAAAGCCTAAAGCGCCTATCGTTGATGGCGACCTTAAACAACAGCGGGCAAAGCTTAAACAAGTTATCTCTAAATCTCGTACCGCACCCACTGCTGCAGCCGTACAAATGAAAAAAGAAAAACTTAAAAATTTTATTGCCCCAGATGAAAAAAAGAAAAAACTCAAAGAATTGGTATCAAGCACAAAACAACAACCGATCCCAAAAAAAGCAACTATTGATCCAAAAAAACGCAAAAGCTTAAAAGACTTTTTTTCAAACATCAAAAAAGAGACTAAAAGTGCTTCACCACAAACCGTAAGAGGTGCAGCATGATAAAAGAAATTTTTTTACCAGAAAAATTTAGAGGCAAACGGTTATATGCACAGCGCATCTTAACGCTGAGCATTCAAGACGAAAAAGTATTTGCAGCACTTGTTCATGCAAAGCCAGGAATGAATATTGTTGAGCAGCTCATTGAGCAACCAATCACACCTGGTCCACAAGACGCAATAAAAACACGTGCAACCGCAGCGGTAAAAGAATTAATGCAACAATGCAAGCAGTACGACCAAGTCCGCGTTGCTATTCCATCAACAGCTGTTTTTAAAGAATTAGAAATACCATTTTCAGATCCAGAAAAAATTCGCATGGTTCTTGACTATGAAGTCGAGTCCATGCTTCCTTTTTCTTTGGATGAAGCAATTATAGATTTTATTATTACGAAAAAAGAATCTTCATCATCGCATGTTTTTGTTGCAGCTATTCGTAATCAAGATCTTGAAAATGAACTTGCCATTTACCAAAATGCAGGCATCGAGCCAACCTCTGTCACGCTTAATCTTTTATCAACGTACAGCCTGTTTCAACAAATTCCTGAATATGTTGCCATGGAGCACGGCAGTGCGCTGATTGACCTCGGGTTTCACAACACACAAATCTCATTCATTCATGATGGCACCTTGCGCCTAACACGCTCTATTCCGCGTGGTATTACAACACTCATAAAAAAAATTAGTGAACAAACAAAGCAAACAGAAGAGCACGTACTGCAATCGCTACGCGATGTCGGCGTAAAGCCAACTGGCAATAATGAGTATGATGCTATTGTACAACAAGAGGTTTTTAATTTTTTCAATGATATCCAATTCACCCTCAATTCATTCAGTCTTAAGCTGAATTACTACAAAGGGGTTAATAAAATTCTATTCACTGGGAAGGTGCATCAGATTAATGACCTTACCAAATTCACCTCTGATCTCTTGCAAATACCATGTGAACTGTTTGAACCAAAAAAGATTTTTAGTCACACACAAATTAAGAAAAAAATCGCTAAAGATCCTGAATATTGGAATACCTTTGCTACGGTTCTTGGTGCAGCGCTTCCATCAGCAGAACAGGAAAATTTTGATTTACGCAGAAAGAACTTCACTCTTAACCAATCAAGCCTGATACAAAAACAACTGATTGCCGGCGGTGCACTAGCACTGGTAATGATCATTGGTATTGGCCTGCAAGGGTTGCTACAAATACGTGCACTCAGCACTAAAGCCGCTGCTATTGAAAAGCGTCAGATTGGAAGAATCATTAGTATTATTCCACGCAGACAACGTCCAAAAGTATTACGCTTTAATCCGCTGATTACCAAAGCTGAAAAAATGGTAAAAGAAAAAGAGGAAGTATGGGCACCATTTGCACACCAACGCATACGTGCGCTTGAAGTACTGCTTGAACTTACTTCCATCATGGATAAACAGCGGTTTACGCTTGATGTTGAAGAAATCAGCATTAACCAAAAAACCCCTGGTGATCCTATTATTGAAATTGAAGGATATTTTAAATCAAAAGAAGGTACAGGGTCTCACTTTAAAGACTTTATTGAATTCCAAAAACGCTTTAACGAGTCCACCCTTCTTGCAACCGCTGAACAAATTTCAGGAATACCCGCAGCAGAAAAGGGTGTTCAATTTTCTATAAAACTTAAGAAAAAGTAGAGTGAGTGTATGGAATATTTGGAAAAACTCGCAGAAAAAATAC
>JAUIHA010000073.1 GCA_030432505.1 bacterium
TCCAGGGAAAGAAGGTCTCCTTCATATCTCTGCTATTCCACGTGATAAGCAAAAAGATATGAATAAAGACTATAAGCCTGGTGATAAGCTCGAAGTTAAGGTTACTGCCTTTGATAAAGAGACAGGCCGTATCAGACTTATTGCACCATCATTAAAGTAATTTGTTTTATTAGCAGTTAGTACATACCTATGGAAAATAAATTTGTACGTCCAGACGAACGTAAAAACAATGAATTGAGAAATATTAAAGTAACGTATGATACTCTTGGTTATGCACAAGCAAGTGTTCTTCTTGAGCTTGGAAAAACTAAAGTTCTTGCTTCCATTACCCTACAGTACGGCGTACCTCAATTTTTGCGCGGACAACAAACAGGTTGGCTAACTGCTGAATATGCAATGCTTCCGTGTTCTACACACAAAAGAATTAATCGTGAATCATCTCAACAAAAACGAAACTCTCGTAGTGTTGAGATTTCACGTCTTATTGGAAGATCTTTTAGAAGTGTTGTTGATCTTGATGCGATCAAAGAAAAAACGATCATCATTGATTGTGATGTTTTACAGGCCGACGGTGGTACCAGAGTTGCCTGCATCACTGCAGCAAACTTAGCACTAAACCTTGCGGCAAAGCGCTGGGTTGAGGCCAAGATCACACCACACAATATCGTAAAAGAAGAAATTGCAGCTCTTTCTGCAGGGCTCATTAACGATAATGTATGCCTTGATTTATCATATGAAGAAGACAGCGTAGCTGATGCTGACTTTAATTTTGTTTTGACTAAGTCAGGAAAACTCATCGAAATTCAAGGAACAGCAGAAAAAAGTCCTTTGAATTGGAATACCTTTGAAACCTTCAAAGATCTTGTATCAAATGGTATCAAACAATTGTTTGAAGCGTGCGCTCAAGTAACTCCCGCTGTTATAACAAGCACTACCATTCCTCATGTTGCCTCCAAACAAGGTGCTCCATTTATAAAAAAACAAACAAAAAAGCCTCTCTTTAATCTTGGTAAACGACTCGGTAACAAGTAGTTTGTAATATGCGCCAGATAGCCTCATTGTTTCTATTACTGAGTCTAGTCTCTCTTCAATCGGCATGTATTTATCAAAGAAACCTTAAGTCTACGTATATTGATCAAAAAAAATATCAGTCTGTTTTTATTGATATTCCAAAAAACAATGTCGTTTTTGATAACATTGCGCCGACTATACAACAGGTTTTAAGTGATCACTTTCAACAAGTTGGCTATCAATTATCATCAAGTAGAAAAGGGAGCTTTACACTGTTAACCACCGTTACGGCTCTTAAACCATCTCAGAAATACATTTCTCCAGATGTCTTACTTTTCCACTATGAGATCGCACTCAAACTAGAATGTCAATTACTCGACCTCCATGGAAATCATATTGCTAAAAAAACATTTAATTTCTCGGGCTTGATTAGTAATCCAAGAAACCCTATTCTTACTAGTAGCTTTTTAGCATTTGAATATGAAAAACTTATGAAGTTTTCAGCCCCATCAATAGAACAGTTTTTTAGGCCTCATTTACAAAAATATAAATCATAATGAAATTTGGAAAGCTCTTACAAACCTTGTCTTCTTCTGATTTCTGGCAAAGCAGAGCTCGTTTTTGTTTTCAGGCCCAAAGTTACTCGTATCACTTTTTTCAACTTTTATTTCAACACCTGATAACAAAGCAATTCATTCCGCAGCAACCAAAACGTATGAGCCTTGAAAATAGTAATGGTGATGCTCTTTATTCCGTTCTCGGGCAAAGTATGCTTGGACAAACAAACCATTATTGGCTTGGCGACCTTAGTCTAATGAAAAAGGGAAAACATAAGAAAAAGGCTATTTCATTTCTACTTGATTACCAAGGACCACACCAAGTATCCGTTTTTATAAATAAAGATGAAGAGCTTACAACAGCTCAAAAGAAAAATGCTCTTTCAATTCCTGATAATTTTACACACAATGATTTCATTGAGTTTATGGACTTTTTAGAAATACCCCTTCCTGAGAAAAAGTATACGCTCATCAAAGAACTCTTTAATAAAGTTAGTGATTTACCAATTAATTTTGCCTGCGTCCTTATTATTCATCTCGAACTTATTAGTGTAAAAGACATCAATGAGCTTATTTCATACCTGACTAAGCAACTTGAAGAGCAGCCCTCTCTCTACCAACTATCTGAGTATTTTTTCTCTCGCAATCCAAAAAGTTTCTTTAAACTATGGTGCACACTCGAAAAAGATTATTCAACAATGTTTTGGCTTGCTTATTGGTCAGACCAGCTATGGAAAGCATTCCATACTAAAAGATTTTTAGAACAAAAAACTTTTGCTCAAGCTAAACGTATGAGTTACCGGCTTCCTCATTCTTTTTTATCAAAGACTTGGAAACTAACCCGCAAACAAGATTTACTAGATCTTTATACAAAGCTTTATGAAATTGATTTTTCAGTAAAGAAAGGAATCACGTTTAGCGGAGCGCTTGATTTGTGGTATTGTAAACACTTTTTAAATAGTAACTAAACACTATGTCTTTATCTTTATACGATTTACTGAAACGTGACATCAAAAAAATGATCATTGGAATAGGCCATGGAGAACAGGGCAACATTTATCCGTTGATTGTTGAAGAAGTCGAAAAAAATATCATTGAACTTGTTCTTAAAGAAACCAATTACAATTATCTACACGCTGCAAAACTTCTTGGCATTGGTAGAAGTACTCTATATCGCAAAATAGAACATCTAAAAATCGCAAAAAAAAAAGAGAGCTGCTAGTGCTGCCGCTCTAAACGTAATAACGTTGATTTAGTATCTAAGCCTCCTGCAAATCCTGTTAATTTTCCATTTTTTCCAATAACACGATGGCATGGAATAATTATGGGTAAAGGATTACATCGGTTTGCCATCCCAACAGCACGGCAAGCATGAGGGCTACCAACACGCACCGCAATGTCCTGATACGATGCGGTTTCACCATAAGGAATATCTTGAAGCGCACGCCACACACGCTTCTGAAACGGCGTTCCTTCCAAAAGAAGGTCTATATCAAATGTTTGTATTTTTTTAGAAAAATAGGCATTAAGCTGATCTACTATTTTTCTAAAAGCATTATCATTAAGAACCCAGCCTGCTTCAGGCTGGGTTCTTTCATGTTGTATAGGAAAGCTAATTTTTTTAAGCTTTTCATTTTGTCCAACAAGCAGAAGCTCTCCTATTGGACTTTGAAAATATGAGTAATAAATTTGCATATTTTTTAAACTTCTTTATCAACAACAACGGTAACACATGAGTCTGACCATACATTAAGCGCTGTTTCTATCATATCAATAAGTGCATACGCAGGAAGTATTGCACCAAGAAGATACAACGGGATATCCATACTTGCAAGAAATGCACTTGCAAGGAAATAACAACCCATTGGCACCCCAGCATTACCCACTGCTGCTGCTGTTGCTATGAAAATCCAAAGAACCATATCTAAAAATGAAAAGGTAAATCCATTAGACATTCCAACAAAAAGTACCGTTACCAGGATAAATGCGGCACAGCCATTCATATTAATTGTTGAGCACAATGGAAGAGAAAATGATGCCACCCTGTCAGAAACACCAAGCTTTTGTTTCGCACATTTAAGCGTCAACGGAAGCGCAGTACTCGATGATTTAGAAAAGAACGCAACAGTAAGCGCCTCAGACATTCCTTTAAATACTTTTTGAGGATTAAAGCCTTTATATTTTAAGAATAATGGTAAGACAATAAACCCTTGAATAAGATTAGCCGAAATAAGCACAACAAAGTAAAGCACCAAATTCGTTAACGCTGAAAAGCTTGACCCAATTTCAGTAACAAATATCGTTACAAACGACCACACCGCAATCGGCATTAATACTAATACAAAGCTTGTGATTTTTAATATTGCAGCAAAAAAGCTTGAAAAGAATGATTGAAGCAAATTCTTCTGTTCTTTTGGCAACGTTAAAATTGAAAGGCTTAGTAATATTGCAAAGAATACTACTCCTGCAACATTCGCATTATCACCAAAAAGCTGTACCAAGTTTGATGGAACAATTTTCGCTAAAAATGAAAAATAGTGTGACAAGGTTCCCGTTCCAGAAACACTTCCCGCAAGACGCGGCATTTCACGAACTGGGTTGATTATAACAAACAATAATAGTGCTATAGAGGCAGCAACAATAGTGGTAAACAACGTGTACTTAAGTACTTTTTTACCAAGCTTTTTCATTTCATCAATGCTTGTCATCCCAGTAATGGTTGAGGCTATTGAAAGAAAAATTAAGGGAATACTGATTAACTCAAGGATATTCACGAATATTCTTGAAATACCGTGCGCAACGTTAACCACGAGAGAAAATTCAGTAAAACCACCGATTATTCCCAATACAAACGCCATGAGAATAAGTATCATTTGAGACGGCATAATGTTCTCCTAAAGATATTTATAATTATGTAATGAATAGTTAAAGAATGGAAAATAGGGGGAAAATTAGCAACAGCAAGAACAGCAGGCTAAAGAAGCAGATTGCATTGAAGAAAGATTTTTATGAAAAAGAATGTCGAGTACCCCATGTATTATTCTCATGTAAGCAACTCCCATAAAAAATTGTACGTTTACAACACTTGCTCTCCAAGATAGTTAAAAAATCTTTGTTGTCAAATTCTCTCATAACTTTAATAACACTTGAGCCCAATTAGAAATACTAAAGCCATCATGAGGCTTAATAATAGAACCAATAAATGGATAGAATACAACTCCCCGATACCTCACGTTCAAGCCCACCTTATACATCTGCCAATTAGTTGGCGGCTCTGGCTCACCAAGCTCTTGGTCACGGCGCTGAACAGCTCCATCATAATTTGGCTGTATTTTCGGATCTATCATGGAAAAGAAATGCGGCTCTAAACGTACCGCCATAAGAAAATATTTCATGGCTTTAGATATTATTTCAAGCTTTTCCCATTCACATTCACACCCAAGTTCATATTGTCGAAACAGCATTCTACTATACGCTAAACACGCGGGCATACAACCAGCGTCTGCAAATGGTTTAAGCAACTCTTGAATTTCTTGATTGTCAAAATCGTAACGTGTAAAAAATTCAGTCTTTATCTTTTTTATTTTGTTCTTACACCAATTATAATCTCTTTTTAAAGAATGCCCTGGCTCCGCA
>JAUIHA010000074.1 GCA_030432505.1 bacterium
AAAAAAAAAAAAACTAGAAAAGACAATTAGCTCATAAAAGTGATCATTTGTGCAAAAAAGTAGGGTTGAGTTGCGTCATCAAATCGTCCTCGATCATCCGTGCTCCGATGGAGCTGAGACGTGGATTTCCAATTTTGTTTTCAATCTTTCCTATTTTTACTTTTATTTTTTATTCTTATCTAAATTCAAATCGCCACGTAAACAGATGGTGTTTCCACACGCATCAATTTTACCACCTTGTTCAATTTTTGTTTTTGAATCCAAACATACATCGGAAGCAAGACGTAACGTTCCTGTTTTATTAAGGTTAATTCTACCTTGAATTTTCCCTGCAATATCAAGCGTTGCGGATGCTTTTTCAGCAACCTCTAAACCTTTTTTCAAAACAGCAAAACCTTTAACGACATCACCATTTCTACATACAACTTTTTCCTCAAAATAACCGACGGTTGCCTTTAATTGAAAAGGTGCTGATAAAAATAATACCGCTAAGAAACCTCCACAAGACCGTAACCTCCAAGCTCGACTACCCCCACCCAGAGATATTGCTATCTTCATTATATTCTCTCTTTCTTAAACTATCCCCTTTTTAAACAAACATTTTCAAAAGTACAAAAGGAGTAGAGAGCATAGGGCCCTCTACTCTTGAAAATTTACTTAAAACGAGTGATTCATGTTGACACGAAGACTAAACAACTTAGGAACGTTACGCCCTGCAAAAGTGTAATCTGAACCTATACGAAGACGTGCACCTTTATCAAATTGGTAGCTGTATTCACCACCAACAGTGTGCGCAACTTCATACGTGTTATCAACAAGTGGCTGTGTGTTCCAAATCTGTGTATCAACACCACTTACTGAGTCTCTGCTTTTAACTTTTAAGTCATAATATAAATCGAAGAAGTCATCACGATAGATGAGCTTTTCAATCATGTTACCAACGCGAACATTGTAGCGCTCACCTGTCTGGATTTTCACTCTTGCAATATTGTCTGCAATGTTTCTGAATGGCGCTTCAAAGCGATCCACTGATAGCGCAGGGTCTGCCAAATTCGCTTTCCCCTCTAATTTCACACGATCACCAAAAGCAACGCTTTGACCTAATTGAGTATTAAGTGTCTGCGCATTAGTTGTATCATTAGCAACATTCAAACGCCTTGGAGTACGTCTATCAACATGAGCTGTCCATGAACCTGAAGCCTGTAAAAGAATGTGTGGGTTAATGAGCTTGCTCTTATACATGACAATAGCAGCAAAACCACCAAATTCTACAAAGCCACCGTTCCCAATTTCAGGAGCCCAAAGTTTAGCTTCTGAACGTTTCTTAGCTGTTGGTACAAGTACACGGGCACCAAGCATCAAGTTCTCAAAACGGTGTGATTTAATATTTGCATGCATATGCAAAGTAATATCACCAAGCCCAGCGGCACTACCACCAAGGTCAGTCATACCTTTTGCTTTGAGAATATCACTCATAAACTTGCCGGTATCTTGACCATAACGACGCATAAAGGTGTTTGGTTCACTTGCTGCATTTAGAGCTAAAGCCCCATCTGCTAAGTCCATTTTCGCATGTAAACGATTTTTCTTATACACAATTGGCACTTGAATACCAAACACTATGTTTCGTTTCCAAATGTAACGTGATAAATCAAAATTCGTTGTCCAGTCTTCTGTTTCACCTAAAAAGTCAACCTGCTCATTTGCAAAGTAACCTAAATATGCATCAGCACCAGGAGTTGCAGCACCACCAAAATCATGTTGCGCAACTTTGGTATTGTCTGAAGCAACTAAATCACTCACTACCAGCAAGTCACGAACTCTAATTGGATTCTCCCCAAAGGTGAGTTTAGTAATATCGTGGTTATTACCTTCGTTAGAGTATGAGTCTGTCGCATAGTTGTATGTGAAACCAACATTAAGAAGGTGTTTGTTCGCAAGCATTGTTGCATATGTTGGCCATGCTGGTTGTTTGTAGCGAGAAGCATACTTACCAAGTTCATATTTTTGTTTCACTTTCTTAGCGCGAAACTCTTTCCAGCTTTTTTCTCCACGAACTTGATTCTGTATTCTTTTTTTCGCAGCCTCTTTTCTTCTTTGCTCTTTTTTAGCAATGGCCATTTCTTCCATCTTGTCAGCTTCAAGACGTTTTTTACGCTTTAAGCGACGTTGTTCTCTACGCTGTTTACGGCTCATTTCTTTTTTGAGCTTTTTACGTTTCATGCGCTCGTTTTTTCTGCTTTTTTTTCTTGTTTTCCACCAACGGCTGCGCTCTTTCCTTTTGCTTTTTCTCTTAGCTAAGACTTTATTGTCGCGTTTTCGTTCTTCACGATCCATCTTAGCTTGAAGCCTATCTAATAAACTCTCTCGCTTATCCCGAGCACTTATGCTAGCAACACTCATACATAATGCTGCCAGCAGTACGTGTCCTATCATTCTCTTCATACTCCTTTCCCCTTTTAAATACTTAAGTTACCGTCTTGGTCAATAGTAAAGTTATCACCGTCTCGTAATCCATTGATGATCACAACGTCTCTACCGTTTGCATCTGTAATCGTTTCATCACCACTGATAATATCATCAGCTTCAAGATCAATAATATGACCTTTAACTGTTCTGATTTTGCGTTCACCAGTAGGCGTTGTAAATTCGATAGATCCATTTGTTAAATTATCGTTAACTTGAATGAAGGTTCCAACAATATCAAGAGCTCGAGCAGTTGGGTTGTTAACGAAAAGATTTGCTCTATTTTGAATCTGTGCCGCTTCAATACCTTGGTAGATACCGTCTGGGCTATCAGCCGCAGGACGTGCAACAAATTCAAAACATGCACCTGGTTGAGCAACAATGTTTAATCCTTCAGCTGTGAATGGCATAACTCGTTCAATCTTACGCCCTTCATTTTCTACTTGGTTGAGGCCAAGAGTGATCTTACCATTTTCGCCTACAACAATGTGTGAATCATTTTCAAATGTAAATCCTTTGATGTCACCACGTTTAAGCGTATCACCAAGAGCACGTACAAGAGGAACTTCTGCTTTATCATTAAGTGATAATTCACCATTTAATATCTGCCATGATGAACCTGATTCGTTAATAAGTTCACCTGTCCCAAGGCCAGTTCTGATTGAGCTTCCTAGAGTTGGACGCCATTTACCATTTGCACCAAAGCGTAATACCATGTCGTCATCAGCTCGTGGCCACAAGTGAAGATGTCCACCTTCTGGTTCAAAGCAACCGTTCACAAGCATTTCACCAATACCAGTCATGTAAGCATCAGCAACAGCATCAACAACTGACGATTTCACGCGGACTTTAACGCCTTCTCCAATCTTAAACTCAGGACGGCCAGAGATTGTACCATCTTCTGCTTGCTCGCCTTTAAAGTTGAAGACTACATTGTCGCCAAGTTCTAGAACACCATTTCCTTCAAAGCAGATGATTGCGCCACTTTCAAGATCAAACTGTGTATTGTCTTCAAAGCGAAGTACTGGTTCATCGGCTACACCTGATTTAACAAATTCAAATACTGCTGTAGCACCCGGTGCAATTCGAAGGTTATCGTTAACCACAAATTTGCGAGTTACTCTGATAGTATTTGGTGCTCCAGTTGCATTATCAATGTTAATAAAATGACCTTCATCAGCCAATGTTACATCTTCATCATAAGATTGTGTCACAACCGCACCATTTCTTAATGCAGCGTTAAACGGCGTATCAGCATCAACACGGAAGTTTTCTACAACTGCACCATCAATCTCAACGTTATTTGCAACTGGTGTTTCAAATTTAACTTTACCACGATAAGTAATGTCGTATACATCAGCGAGACTAAGAGCACGTGTCATATCGATAGCATCAAGATCTAAAGCTCTTGTGTTTTCAAAGTTAATATCACTTCCAAAACCTCTAAAGAGTTTGTTTTTCTTTCTGCGTTTTTTGGTTTTCTTCTTATTTTTCTTAACACGTTTTTTCTTAACTACTTTCTTAGCAGTTTTCTTTCTCTTACGTTTGCGATCACATAGTTTTGCATACGCACTCTTATACTTCATAGTGCGAGCAAATTCTGATCGTGCATGACGAACACCTGTTGTATCAATTCCAAGACCAGTGATGCCTTGCTCAATAAGAGTAAATGCTGATGATGTTTGTTGGATTGGGTTTGTAAGAACTTCCAACGCTCGGACTTCTAAGAATGAGTTTGCTCCCGTAATAAATGCATTAACATTTTCATTCTTCACCGTTACTGAAGAGTTAAGGAATGTTAAACCCGCAAGGCGTGGCGCACCAGCTCCAAGTCCATCATCTGATGTAAGGAAAACACCTGGGTCACCAGCGAAAAGTATAAGTGGATTTCCAGGATTCACTCCCGCTCTTCTTCCATCTGTTGCAGAAGGTGTTGCTTCTAGAGCAAATCTAATACCAAGAAGACTAGCCGCCAAAGATCCTAGGAATGTAACAGAACCTGATAATCTTAAGGCATCATTGAAAAGTACTAATTCATTACCTGAACCTTCAACGTCAAAGTTAAGCGGTGTATCTTGACGGATGTTCACAATAGAATCACCACCAAGAACAATAGATGAACCATCAGTACCCTGGATATTTGCAATACCATCAAGCTCAACATTTCTAAGAACCAAGCTACCGTTGTTCAAGTTAAAGAATACTTCGTCATCTTGAGGGTTTGTAGGTTCAAGATTAAGCATTCTTCTACCATTCAAGCCTTCAACTTCAAGAACCTGTCCATTTTGAACCTCAAAGAGTCCCATATCAAAAGTAACGTTTTCAGCAAGTTCCAGCGTAGTATTTTCACCAAATACAACTTTCGCCTTAACAAATAAACCCGTGTCTGGATCAAAACGTTCTTGTAAGTCGAATGTAACATCAGTTACGTTGCTTAAGGTTACATTTTCGAACGTAAGTGTTATTCCTGGAGCAACTACAACTTGAGGATTATCTCCGTCAGCAAATGTAATGGTAACTCCATTACCATTGATAGTTACATCTGTACTTTCTACAAGAATTCTGCGCGCTGGTGGAATATCAACATTTCTACTTAAAGAAAGGTCCTCTGTAATACCGTCAGTATTCGTCAACTTACCTTCATCAGTATCAAGAAGCAGCTCAGTAGGTAGAAGCTCTTTTATAAATCCATCATCACCAATTGATAGATTTCCTGAGGCAATGTTTGAC
>JAUIHA010000075.1 GCA_030432505.1 bacterium
TAATCAGCCTACTATTTTTATCGTTGAAGTATTTTGGATCAGAGAAGAATGAAGTGATATTCAATGCTTTTTTTAACATTGGTTTGAATCTTTGGGCTTTAATTTTGGGATTGTTATGTTTGTTGAAATTTATTTATGATAAGGATGCCTATGCTAAATCTCGACAGCAAATATGAATTCATGATGGTATGTCGATCGGCTTACAATCAGTTCATACTTGTTATCAATAATTCGGAGATCCAGGCAAGAATTACCGAGAGTGAAAAGCACTTGTTTAATCCAGGCTCAATTCGGGCAGTCGTGGTAGTAGTTTCAGAATACATATCGAAAAACTAAAGCATGAACGTTATAATTACAGGTTCTACAGGTATGGTGGGTCAAGGGGTGCTGCTGGAATGTATTGATGATGCAACGGTTGAAAATATTTTGTTAATCAACAGAAATTCAATCGACATGGCGCATCCTAAAATAAAGGAAATTTTGCATCAGGACTTTACAGACTTTAAGGCGCTTCAAGCAGTATTTAAAGATTTTGATGCCTGTTTACCAGAATCTTTGCAAATGATCGCTTCATCTTTAAAAGCAGGACTCACCCTCAGAGAAGCATTAAATGTTGCTGCAAAAAATGCTCCCCCTCTTTTTGCTAGAGAAATGCAAGAAATATTAAAGCAAAATCACTTTGGCATACCCCTTGGTGAGGCCATGAATAGCTTAAGGCAAAAGGTTAATACATCAAGTGTGAATATAAGTTTTGGTGCTATGATTATCTGTAATAGAATGGGGGGGAAACTTCCAGATATGCTCAATAAAATTGTTGCACTAATCGAAAAAAGAAACAAAGTTGAAAGAAAGTTAAAATCTTTAACAGCACAAGGTCGAATGCAGGCCTATATAGTTTGCGCTTTTCCTATAATTGTTTATGTAGGAATGTATTTTTTTAACAGAAGATGGGTAGATCTACTCCATAATGATTTATACGGACAAATAGCATTAGGATTAGCAGTTGTACTTGAAATTATTGGTATTGCTATGATGGCAAAAATAATGAAGTTGGATATATGATTTTTTATTTGATGATTTTTTGTTCTTTCTTTTCAACATTTTTAGTAAAGCGGTATACGTTTACCTCATCACAGGTTGGCTTAATGTTTATTGTTGGAGGAATTACCTATATTCTGACACAATTATTTGTAGTGATGCCTTTTTCAAAATTTTTTGAACCAAGTAAAATTATCCGTGTAACAATGCTACTTATGGCTCTTCCAAGTTTGTCGGTTTTTGTATTTGAAGATTTGAGATATTTAAGTGTCTTCTTGATTGTATATATTATGAGTTTGGCAGTTACATTTCCAAATTTACTAGCACTGATTTCGAATAATGTTTCAGCTGAAAAGCAGGGGAATATTATTGGACTCTTGTGGTCGTCACAAGCGTTGGTGACAGTGATTGGAACGTTTGTAGGCGGATTTCTCGCTGCCTACAACATTTACTCACCAATTATTATTGGCGGATCATTTTTATTTGCTAGTTGGCTGCTCTTCCTCTATTCGTTTGCCGCGAAGAGCCCTAGCGCTTAATTCATTGAGCTTTGATCTAGTTGTTTTGTTATCAGAAAAAAGTCCGTAAAAAGAAAAAATTATTATTGGAATGCTTAGTATTGAAATACCTAATAGTCCTAGAACTGATGCTATAAGAATGGTTCTTAAGAGTGTTGTGTAAGTTGTTATTAAAATTCTCATTTCTGAAGGATATTTTCTTCTTACTTCAGCGTGGTGTTTTATAAAATTAATACCAGGATTGTTCAGACTGTTGTCTAGTGTTAGCAGACTTTGAAGACGAGCTTCTTTCGCCACAATTGAGTATGGACCCGATGGTAAGTATAATTCACTTGCTGCCATACACTCAGCTGCTGTTGGTATGTATTTATGATCTGTTTGATTTTTTTCAGACATTAGAAACTTTTTGATTATAGGTTAGTGGTTTACTCGCCGCGAAGTGCTTTTTTTGTTCCAGATACCATTTTACAAAATATAACTATTCCAATAATAAAAATAGGCAAAAGAAGTATTGAACAAGTTGCGGCAATTGCTCTGAAAGTTGCTTGTCCTGTCATGTTTAATCCATCCTTTTTAATTATTCTCAGGGAGGATTCAGCCATTTGAGTAAAAAATACAAGAAGGAAAGTGTTTATAAAAGTAAAGATCCCTAATTTTAATGATCTTTTAACGTGCTTTTTGATGAAAATTATCGAATTGTTTTTTGTGTGTTTATAACTGCGTAAAAATATAATTTGAAATACAAGCCCACCGAATAGCCAATATTGCATAGCTGCAATAACTCGTTCGATTTGTGTTGGAACATATGAATTGGTTGTTTGATTTTTTTCAGAAATCATAATAAAAAAGCCCCCCGGCAATTTTAAGATTTTTTAGATAAGAAAACTCTACTTAACTACTGATTTTAAAGGCTTTTTGCGCATAGTCAAATGGATGGCATTTTTCACATAAAAATGATGCAAATTGAATTTAATAGGCCTTATTAAGGCTAGAGTTCAGTGTATTTGAGGTTTTTTCCCTTACATTTCTCAACAGGGTATTTTTGCGCTATTTCTTCTATCTTCGATTTTACGATAGTGGCAATATCAAGGTTGAGCTTATTGGCCATAAGCATTGCACTGATGAAAACATCGCTCAGTTCTTCTTCTACATGCTTTTTATATGAAGTATCATGAGTGAGTTTTTCTCGGATTTCTTCCTCTGTTTTCCATAGAAAAAGTTCAAGGAGTTCACTAGATTCTACTGAAATATCCATACCTAAATCTTTGAGTGTATGGAGCCTATCCCAGTCTCGTTCTGCTACCAACTTACGGGTAAGCTTTCTCACCTCTTCGATAGTCGTTGTTTTATCATTTGCGTTCATTGTTCGTTTCTCCTACAATGGCTTAAATTTAACTTAAGATTAAGTTTCGTTCCTAAAAAATCAAGCGGAGAAAACTCGATGAAAAAAATCATAATGTTAGGGGTGTTGTTTATTATGAGTAATCTAAAGGCATATCAATTACCAAAGCCAACAGGGCGCTTTCACGTTGGTACAAAATCATATCACTGGATTGATAAGTCACGTAGTCGTTTTGAGGGTGTTGCGTTAGAAAAGTATGTCCCGTTTGAAACGTCTCAAGCTGAGATTGATGATCATCCACAACGTGAGTTAAATATTCAAGTTTGGTATCCAGCACAGGCTGATGACGATGCTAAAAAAGCTGCGTATGATGAAGCTGCTGCTCGGTTGTGGACACAGTGGTGTAAGACCAAGGGTGACACAAGTTCACAGGCGCAAGAATACTTTGATAACTTACAAACAAATTCTATTGTAGACGCTCCGTTAAGTGATGCGCAGCAGGAATATCCAATCATCATTTGTTCGCATGGTTATACTGTCCAGCGATGTGTGCATGCATCACTGTGTGAAGAGCTTGCAAGCCATGGCTATATTGTTTTTGCGATAGAGCATACCGGAACTTCAGTATTAACTGAGTTGCCAGATGGTCGCACCGTTGGGTGTGCTTTTCCAACAGTTTCAGGCATATGCCAGCAACTTGTTGAAATGCGTGTAAAAGATGTGAAGTTTTTGCTCAATACATTAGAAAATCTCGACGAAAAAAATATGCTTTATGAGCGCCTAGATTTAGATAAGGTCGGAATCTTTGGTCATTCAATGGGTGGTATGACGGCGGTTCACGCTTCTATGCAAGATCAACGAATAAAAGCAGGAGCTTGTGTTGAGGGTCCTGTATTGTCTGCCGACTATTTTCCAGAAAAAGGAGAGAAGAAGCCATTCCTGTTTTTATTTGCAGAAACATTTGACGAAAAATTTGGGAATCAAGAGATGCTTGATTTCTTTGGTATGCAGCAACCAGAGTTTGTTCCTACCTATAAAAAGTTTGTTGAAAATTTTACCTCTGATTGTTTTGAGGTAACCATCAAAGGTACTCATCATGGCGATTTTTGTGATGCAGCGCTTTACAAGAAACATGTTACAGTAATCAATGATGAGTTCGAGATGGGTGTGATTGATGGAGAGTATCTGACTCAAATTAATCGAAATTATCTTGTTGATTTTTTCAACACATTTTTGTTACAGCAAAAAGAAGCTTTGAGTGTACTTGATTATCCTGAAGTCGTTATAAAGAAAATATAATTTTTTGGAGTAGGGCATGTTGCGAGTGCTGTGTATTATTTTCACATTTTTTTGTTCATTCAATACCAATGTGTATTCACGTGTATATGTGTTGCATGGTGCATGTTCATCAGGTAAAACGACGCTAGCCCAGAAGCTTGCAGAAAAAGTACCTCATGCAAAGATTGTTCAAATTGATGATTTTGTATGGGATTATTTTTTTCAAGCAGCTCAAGAGGATGGATTTGAAGGTAAAACAAAACAGGATCTTGAAGCGTGGATGAAAAGTAATTGGGAAGAGGGAAAGCGTCAGCAGGTGTATGATGATTTTGTTCAAAACCGAGAATTTTGCATTCCAAAAATAGCTGAGCAGGCAAAGCAACATGAGAATGTTATTTTGGATATTTTCTTTGAAAGTGAAAGCAATTTTGCTCGTGAATTTTGCAAAACATTTTCGAAGTATGATACGCAGTTTATTCTTGTGCATGCAGAGCTCAAAGTTCTTGCAGCAAGAACTAAAGCTCGGAATCTAGATAAAGATAAGGAAAGTAGATCCCTCGACTGGGTGCTAAATCACTATATGAGTTTGTATGAACCAATGCAAGGTTACAGAGCAGGTGCTTTGAGTATGCTTCAATCGGGAGTAGTGGACAATGTGCTTGCAATACGAGATAAAAAATATTTTCCCTTTCTTAAAACGTCTCAAGAAATTGAAAAAGAAATGGGTAATGTCGGAAGAAAATTTTGTAAAAAGTTTGGAAAAGGTGATTGTCTGTATCGATCAGTTTTAGCATATGACCATATTGTTCGTAGTGATACACAAAGTATTAAAGGCATGGTTGAGACGACTTGCAAATGCAAAAGGTCTAGCGCAATCCGCAAAAATTGGGAGTTTCTGCAATTTAGAGTAAGTTAAAGGAGGATTAGCGTGAAGCGTTCAAAAAAAGTAGTAATGTTACTTTCAGTCTTAGGAATATCTTTTTTTA
>JAUIHA010000076.1 GCA_030432505.1 bacterium
AGGTATTTTTTAACAGAAGAAGTATCCACTGCTGTCTGATTCATAAGCCCTATATCTTTATGCAATGTTTGTAATGCTTATTCTACGCCTATGAAAATAAACATGCTATTATCGTCCGACGTTATTCGAGCCTCTGCGCTCTATATTTGTGTTAAAATAAAGGAAAGCCTCTCATCATAAAAATTGTTTTTCAATCTATCCGTATGAGAGGGATGCTGCCTAGATCTTTTTTCATGAAAGGAATTGCTATGAGAACCACTTTATTCGGATGTGTGGTCCTGAGTGTTTTTTTCTTTTGCCAATGCGCAAGCATTGATAATGTTACCTACACCAATATCAGCGTGAGCAACCTAGCAGGTACACCACACTACAATAAACCAGAACTTTATGGTGGACTCAAACGTGATGTGTCTGTCATCGCCTCACCGTGCTCTTCGCTTGGTAGTGGAATAAAAGAGTCCGAGTATCCTATTGCTTGGCTTTATTGCGTGATAGACACGCCTATGAGCCTTGTTTTTGATACGCTTTTTATTCCAATCATTCTTTCTCAACAGCGCATTGCAAAAAGAAAATTAGCTCGCCGCCATAGCCATCGCTAAAAACAAGGCATAAAATATCTCCCCTTCTACTCAGGGGGGAAATGATTACAGCTGCAATTTGTTATAATTGGAGATATTTTTATCCGATATCAGTCGCCTCACAGCAAGGCCTGTTTACATTTTTACTGTGCAGGTCCTTGTCTTTTGACAATGCTTTCAATTCAGGCAAAATAAGTATCAATTTCACCACTTCTATTATTTCCATGGCCACCATTTTTCAGACTGAAGAAGCTGCACATTACCTTGCCAATCACGGAGTGATTGCCTATCCAACAGAAACAGTCTGGGGCTTGGGCTGCCTTGCAACAAGCGATAAAGCCATTCGAAAATTATTGGCCATTAAAAACAGAAGCGCTGAAAAAGGCCTGATTAGTATGGGCTCTGATCTTTCTCAGTTCGAAGCATTGGTAGATCTTCAACAACTAAATAAAACCCAACGCGCGCAACTGGGAGCCCTCACCAAAATACCTACCACTTGGCTGGTGCCAACTTTCTCTCAAACATCAATGCTCTTAAAAGGAAATGCCGACACACTGGCCGTTCGCCTGACCAGGCATGCTCCAGTTCAGTCTTTGGTTGAAAGGCTAGGCGCTCCCATCATTTCCACCAGCGCCAACTTGAGTGGTCAAGCCACATGCCAATCGATAGCGGAGATCCAAGCACAATTGGGGCATTGCATCGATGGTATCTTAGAATGAGATTTGGGCGAATATGGAAAACCATCTCGAATCATTGATATAATCACGGGTAAGGTTTTGGGCTCATAGCCGAGTGGGAGTTCTTTCTATCAATCCATACCATCTTATATTGGTCTTAAATACCTTCTTTCATAAAACCCTCCAATATTGCTTTATGGTTTTTACGCGTCCTCACCATTTAAAATTGTTATAATTCCTTTTTTTATTGTGTTTTAAAAATATATGAAGGATGCATCAAAAACTGCTTGGCGGTTAACTTGAAAAACCACTTTTAAAAGAAAGATAATTATGGAAAAATCGATAAATCATAAACTATGCCGATTTCATTTTCATTGTAAAAACTGTGGTGATAAGTTTTCTTTAAGACTTAAGAAAGGGACTCAGGTACAATACTCAGGTGCCGAAGGAAGTGAGTATATCCGTGTTTCACAAGAAAATGGTGATGATAGTTCGCGCTTGAAGTGTGCCAAATGTGGCACATCTAATTCTATAATTAAGCTGGTTAGAGCGCCAAGAGGGCGTGATGCGCTCATTGCTCAACAAGAAAAGGAAATTCGAGCTCTAAAAAAACAAATAAATTATCAGTCTGAGAGAATTATGGAGCTAGAGTTCAAAATATATCCTAGAAGAAAAAAAGAAAATGTTTCTCATGAGTTTCTTTGTTGATTTTTGTACTGCTTCTAACAGAAAAGTCTCCTTTCACAGCAAAGCTTAATACCGTTCGGTTAAAATGAGAAATTGCCATTTGAAACCTACGGTTTGCACCAAGGCAGATGGCGACTTACAGTCGCTCTCTGCCCTTTGCATTTTTTGCAAAAAATTTAATCAATTGTAACAATTTTGTTGTAGTTCAACGCCATCATCTTTCGACGTTTCACTATTAATTTTTTTTGCTTTTTGTTAAATATTATTGCTTCCCCCCAAAGCTCACAAGAGCCATCTTTCCAGAGAAGTTCATACTCTGAGCTTTTTTTGTGAAAAAAAATTGTTTCAGTTTTTTCGCTTCCTAACATATTTGTCAAACTTTTCTCAGCTCGGTTAGCATGAGCTGCTCCCACCAGGGAAACCACTTTCCTCCCTTCCTTGATAATTTTTTTTATTTCTCCCGCCATGTGTTTGTTTCTTTGTCGCATGTCTCCATGCGTGTCAATAAAGCACACAGGGATCTTTATTTTTTTTGCTTTTTTCAATAAATGCGTCAATGAGCCTATTTCTTCGGGCTCATGGCCAGAAGAGAAATCCAGCACTGATATTGCCTTTTCACTTGCCTTTTTTGGCAGCTCTATACAAAGAACCACCTCCTCTTTCTTCATGAAAAGAAAATTTTCTTCAATTTTCACACGAGCACAAGTTTCTGTGTGAATTTCGCCAATAATGACGCAATTTTTATTTGAAATTGCATCTTTTAATTCATTGATCTCTTGGGCTAACACGCTCACTAATAAGAAAATAACAGTCATTGTTTTGTTTATCATATCCATATCTCCCTTTAACTTCAGGCCCAGCTTGATGGTGGACGAAATTTTAATACATACTTCCAATTAATTATAAAAATAAAGCTCTATTTTTTCACACTTATAATAAAGGTAGCCTCTAAAAAAATTACTATAGAAAATCTCATATAGCACTGTGTAAAATTTTGTTAAGGCCGGCAACAGATAAACTTGTGAATTTCAGTACGATATTAAGAAATAATAGTCCCTGCAAAACACGTTCAACAGCTCTAAAAAATTTTCCATAAATAAACACTCAAAATAGAAGTGGCTTTTTGAGCACTTATTTTCAGATAGTTTCTTCATCAATTTAACATTCATTTGCACATTGAAATAACCCTGTTTACAACAAGAAAAAATCGTATGCAATGAAAATTCAATGCTATTGATAAATTAACCCCTTTCTAAAAACATAAAAAAACCAACCATGGCTCTTCAGGGTTTATTCTATACAGGCCTATGAGAGGCAAGCTATAGTGCTTTCTTTTTTAGATCTTTTTAATCTCCTGGTTAAGGAAAACCTTATGTTGTTAATAGAAAACGATAGCGTTTGCTCAGCTTGTGGTAAATGTATTGGTGCAAGTGAAGGCGTTATTTCCCCTCGTACAAGTATTAAAGAAGAGTTACATCTTTGTTTAGAAGTTAATTGTCTCACAAAAGGCTACATAGGTATGTTTAGTGGCATTACTGCAACAAATAGAAAACCTTTTAGGGCTTTCTATCAAAAACATGATGCCTATGTTCATTATGTTCAGAAACGTGCTGAAAAAGGTTTTGTTTTTGATTTTAGAAATGCTGAAAATATCAGTGAAGAAATTCCAACGGACTACGAGCATCGTCCATTTTCGCATGCTTATGAATCATTTTCTTGTATTAAATTATCAGAAGATGAAAAAAAATTGTGTATGGAATTGATATTATTTGATGCTTCATCCGACGGTGATTTTCCGTTTGAGCTCTTTGAGTCTATCGTTAATATAGGGTTTAAACTGGATACATCGATCCCCGAAGGTGATCTAAAAGACTTTATAATCAGTCAACTGGATTGTGATAAGGATATCTTTGAAAGCCTATTCAACCTGCTTTCGATTGCAGGAGAACCTGACCGCATTTTGAGGCCAATTTTAAAGATTGGTTACAAACTAAAGCAAGCACTACCCAAATAATAAAATAGCGCCCTTGTGGCGCTATTTTATGATGATGCCTCATCTTTCTCTCTGGCTTGCAGTTTTCTTGTCATGGTGTTTCGACCAATACCAATCATTTTCGCTGCCTCTATTTTTCTACCGCGACAAGCGTCCAATGATGCGTCCAATATCATGTTCTCTATGGCATCCATGATATGGTGGTAAATATCTGGCTCCTCGATATCTATCAATGCTTGAATCCATTTGTCCACAGACTCACACGCTTTTCGTTTCACTTCTAAGATAATTTCTTGCTGATGAAAATGCGATGGCAAATCTGCAGGAAGAATAGAAGCAACATCTTGCGCAGCCAGTCGATAGCATAATTGTCTTAGCTCACGAATATTACCTGGCCATGGATAATGCAGTAATAAAAAACGGCTTTGCGTATCAAAATCTTTTGCAGATGTTTTGATTTGCTTGACCGCTTCTTTTAAAAAATACTGTGCCAAAATTAAAATATCCTCGCCGCGCTCACGCAACGGTGGCAGTACCAACTCGAAAGTAGATAGCATTTCTGACAGTGCATGATCTAAATCATGGCTGGAAACATAATCTTCTAACGGTTTTTCACTAATAAGAATCAAGCGCGGCTCTTCGGTGTGTTTTCCACCAAGGCTTTTAAGGTGCTCTAATAATTTTTTTTGTACGTCAGGTTTTAACAAGTGCACATGACGAATCACCCATGTACCAATCTCTCCTTGAAAAACTTGATCAATATTATTTGTCGGGTCGCTATCCGGATGCCCTACCGAGCGGAGCACCTTATGAGGTGTTCACGATTGAGCAGGCCGAAGAAGCGTTAAAGTTGGCGGAACGTTTTGTGTTTCGAGCGCGAGAAGAGATCGAAAACAATGTCTGAAGCTATTTTATGGCCTCGGCCGCCAGCGTGGAAGCAACCGGAGCTTCTTTGTGCGTTGCGGAAACGATTGAAAGGTCGCGTTCAGCAGGCTTATCTTATCGGAAGCTACGCCCGCAACGAGGCTGACTACGATAGCGATATTGATCTGATTCTGGTCACTGAAACTTCAGATTTGTGGC
>JAUIHA010000077.1 GCA_030432505.1 bacterium
AAATTCTGGATTATTTAAAGCAGTAACAAACAATATCCCAAGAGGATGATACTCTAGAGGCATCGCAGTCACTGAAACATTACTACTCTCCATCTCTTTCACAATCCCCATAATACCTTTAAAATCAAGTCTCCTGACTCTCTGTAGAAGTCTTTCTCTCAAGTGGCGAGGCGGAGGCAGTTGAGGAAGCACCATTTGAGCCCCACGACGTTGATGAAGGGCTTTTGTTTTTCGAGGAGTTTGCATGGAAAAAACTGTTGAAAAAGAAATAAGGAATATAAGAAAAAATAAACTATGATACATGTAAATAGTCCTATAAAATGGTGCTGTACTCTAAGATGTAAGATTTACCAAAAGCCATAACCACTCTTCCATATTTTTCGTTTTTTCACAGCGTTTTTATACGAATCAAGATCTTCAAAATGAGGCTTAATCGTCTCTAAAATCCTACTAATTTCTTCATTTTTTCTGCCAACTGTTACTTCCATGTATGCAAATAGCCTCCCCGCTTTCCACTTATCATACGCATACTCTAGTGGAATTCCTGCTTCTAATAAATAATTAAAAATTCTATAAAATTGCCCCACGCGCTCTTTAACAAGGTTTCGATTATGCAAAACTAGCTCGAGAAGAACAAAAATAGGCAGCGTTAGCAACTTATTCCAATGTGGTTTTTTACTCAACAATTCATCTATACGTTTTTCATTAAGTTCATGAATTGCATCACAAAGCAAATCCTCCAGATCTTTTCTTTCTTGAAAAGATCTAGCCCTACGATCTTGGATGTTGCCATACTTTTTTTTCAATTCTCGCTGTTTTCTTAAGTGTCCGTAGAAAGCAGGGAAAATATTTGCAGGGATAAAGAAACAAAAAAACAATACATACAAAACACGCATAGCCAACACCTAGCACATTATACAAAGGGCCTTTATTCCAAATTTTTCTGCTTGTATGGGACAAGCTCTATCAACTTGAAAATGAGTCTTTATCTTACTTAACACATCCACAACTTCTTGATCTTTCTCGCTCACTACAGACTCAACGTATTCAAAATAGGTTGTAAGCGACCATGTTTTATTTTTTGACATGGCTTTTTTTACATCAAGACGTACTCCCATTTCCACTAAGTAATTGAAAATGGCAACAAATTCCTCTGCATGTTCTTTTACTACATCAGGTTGTTGCATAGCTAAATCTAATAAGAAAAAATAAGGCGTTTCAACTTGTCCTATTTTTTCGTGCTCTTTCAAATCCTCAACTTGTATTTTTACTTGTTCTATATCAAAGCTTTTAAGCGCATCATGCAAAGATTTGACGTCAAGCTCACTGACAGGAACCTTAATTGTCAAATTCAATTTTTTAATGGAAAAAATTGTTCCTGAAGAAGCAAGAAGAATAAATAAAAAGCATCTATAAAACGCCACTAGCAATACCCAAAATTTACAAAATGAAACTTACGTTTATTCATTTTAAAATAATGACGGATCAATAATCAAAAGAACCTCTTGAAAAAAATCTAGCCATTCATCATTCA
Source organism: bacterium (assembly GCA_030432505.1). Classification (GTDB taxonomy): domain Bacteria; phylum Babelota; class Babeliae; order Babelales; family RVW-14; genus JAUIHA01. The sequence continues at coordinate 1,535 of JAUIHA010000077.1, forward strand.
AATCATAGTAACCACTTGTCTGTTTAATAAATTCTTTCAAAAATACTTTTGGCAAATCAATATCTTTCTGTTCCAATAAAAAAAAGAATGTCGCTCTAAAATCGCAACATTCATACCTATGAAAATTTTTAAACAAACATACAAAAATATCAATATTAACTCTTTTTAAAAGATTCATGAATTCAGGCAACTCTACAATATTTTCATTTTTCAATAAATTATTTAGTCGACGAAGTACATATGCCTCTTTTGTTCTATGCTCCCGAGGAACTATACTCGTATCTACAAAAAGATTAGGCCTTTCCCATACACCTTGAGCAGCATTAAGAGAAGTCAGGAATGAAATAAGTAATAAAAAAGTAATTATTTTTTTCATATCAATTTACCTACTACTTAATAAAACTCGTTTCGGGCAATATGGACAATAACGATAATCTGACTGTGCAACAAAGGTGCGAGTACAACATCTGCAGAATTTTTCTTGAATTAAGCGATCACCACAATCAGGACAACGCTGTGCTCGTAAAATTCGTATACGATGATTACATGTTTTACACCACTTCAACATGCTTTCTTTCAAAACTCTATTTTCTTCTTTAATTTTTGCAACTCGCTCTCTACGTGCAAGCTTAATGCGTTGTGTGTCTTCTTCTCGCTCTTTCTCTTGCTTATCTGCTTCTCGGCCAATTTCGCGACCAATCAAATTACCAACAAGCGCACCAACAAGCGTTCCCGTACTTTTGCTTCTGCCACCAGTCAAGGCATTACCAACAAGTGCCCCACCTGCAGCACCAGCAGTACCAGCAGAAGATTCATGCTTACCGCAGTTTGGCAGGCAGAAAAGAGAACAACCTAACAACATTACTACTGCAAAATTTCCATGTTTCATTGTTGCCTCCATGGATGTTATATGATGTTAAATTTTCTTGAAATCGTTTCGGCTTATCCAGCCAATGTAGTTATAGATTTTTACTTTGTAATACTCGCCAGAACGTTTTCGAATCTTGCCTTCACTTCCTTCTGGAAGGCTTAAAAGAACTTGAAACGTGTCACTTGGACCAGAGCGTAGCACTGCATTTTTTTTGACGACAATACCATATTTTCTATATTGCATGTTGTATTTTACAACAAGCATTGATCCAAAGCACGCTGCGAGTAAAAATAACAATAAAATGACAATGCTATAACGCCTTTTGTAGAGGTATCTTACATAAAAAAATAAAAAAATCCAAATGGCTAGAAATACCAGCTGTAAAAAGAAAATTGGCGTTGAACGAACCATTGATGTTAATGACTCTTTCATTTTTTTAATAAATGGCAGCTTATCGATAAACTTTGGCGCAATACTTTGTTGATGTTTTGCAACCTCGTTTTTAACAAGCGCAATGTTATTCAAAAGTTCTTCACGATTAAAAATAGCCTATTTTGTTGAGCTTGAATGCACAGTTTCCTAAATTATAATGCACCTTGGCACTTTTATTTGGAATTTTTTCATACAATTCATATGCTTTGGAAAACTTTCCTTCTTTATATAAATCGTTCGCCTGATAAAACGTTTCTTGAAATGTTGTTGCTGAAGCGGAACTCGCCGCTAGCAAAAATGCCCCCACAAAAAATGTCATGTATCTTTTCATCATTTCACTACCTTGGTCACTTGTTTAACAGCAAAAACCAATACCCCGCTTTTTTGAGAAGTATCTTTTGCTCATCATCGCTTTTACTATTTTTTATAAAGTGCATGCTTGCACACTCATTTAAAAAGTCTAAGAACTCTTCAATTTTTTCTTCTTGCATCGCTGCTTGTCGCAACACATCTTTAATCCATTGCTCCGTTACTTCATGCATTGTCTGCGCATTAAATTTTACTGACAAAAATTGCATAAAGAAATGATACAACGTCTCGCCCCGTTGCTGTTTAAGTTTCTTTTCAAAGCTTGCTAAGTGCCTTTTACGTCTACGTTTATCACTCCATCCCCTGAAGAATAACGCTTTTATTTTTTTTACCACAACAGTTCTAAAAATAAAGAATGGCAATGTTAAGAAAATAATAAAAATCCATAACGGAATTGCTGGCGGCACGGTACGCGCTGCAAAACCATCTTCTTCAATAAAGTGGATATCATTTTTACGCGGTGTATCAAGCCTTGAAGTATCTTGCTCCTCCATTGGTTCATCAAAATCTTGTTGCTGCACCGGTGCATCTTGTGACGGCGTAATCGTCAAATTGATAGGCTCTGAACGCAACGTTTTGTATTCCCCATGCTTCGGGTCAAAATATCTAAACGTCTGTGCAGGAATGGTCAAATCACCGGCTTGCGTTGCTTGCACTACATACTCAAAAACTTTTTCACCACCGACATATTCTCGTGATAAATCTTCTTTTACATGTGTTTTAGATTTATATGATTTTACTTGAGCAGGAAGTGAAAGATTCAATTCCGGAATCTGATCAAGGTTCCCTTTTCCTTCAACAGTAAAACGAACTATGACCGGTTCATTAACCGTTGCGCCAGTTTTATCAACGGTTGCGGAGAATGTATTAAAGCTTCCAACACCATCAACATACCCCTTTGTTTTAGGAAGAGATTCTACAGAAAATTTAAGCAGCTTTGAAAGTGTGTGACTTTGCTTGATTCGTGCTTGTCCAAATAAATCATCAAAGAAACTATCCGCAAAAAACCCTCGGCGCTTTTTTCGCTTTGGCGGTTTTGTTTGAAACGTGTAGGCAAACGTTACCGGATCAATTGCTTTTTCACCTGCTTGCAATGGAAATAGAATAAACTTTTTCTCAAGGATATCATATTCTTTGCCTTGAATTTCTTCTTTGCCTCGTGCTATGTGAGCAACTTCCTTTTGGTAAAAGCCCTTGAATTTAGGAAAATTGAAACCTGCCTGAACAATTGGTCCTCGTAAAAAAGCAACCGCACGAAGCTCAATAGGTTCGCCCAAGTAATATTTTTTCTTTGGCGCATAGACTTCACAAAACGCTTCGGGACGAATGTACTCTTGCTCCCCAGCGCTACTTACATTACTTTGCGCAGGACGATCAGCCGGTGCTTCATCAACTACTTGAAGGGTTACCTGTTGCGATTCTATTCGTTTTCCTTGTTGATCAACATAAGCGGGACCAAACTGCAGCACTCCTGGCGCTTTGGCACTAACATCAAATGTATAGCGCGTTTCTGAAGAGTACTGACCATTAATCATCGAAATACTTGTTGAACGGCTTTGCCCCAACACACTAAACTGATCAATGTTCTCAATTTGTACATCACCAGTGTTGCGATCACCATCAGATACAATAACTTCAATAGAAATGGTGTCTCCCAAGTAAGCAGTTGGAAGTTGTTCACCCTGTTGTGTTGTTCTTTTTTCAAGTGCTGGTAATTGAATGTTTACCTGCGTTGCATTAAGCACCAAACTCATACATGAAAATAGGATCATTAAAAATAGTCTTACCATGGCTTTTGCCC
>JAUIHA010000078.1 GCA_030432505.1 bacterium
TACAAAGATTTGAACAAAGTAAACAATTTGTTAAAATGATGAAGAAGAATAGTATGATGAAAAAATTCTTTAGGTAGTGATTATTGAAATTTTTTATCGAAAATGAAGCACTTCCTATGAACTGTTATTATTGAATTTACTCTGTTACTGGACACATTGGAAAGGATTACACACAATGGCTGTTACCATTCGCTTAAGCCGTTTAGGAAATAAAAATCGTCCGTTTTCGCGTATCGTCGCTGTGGACTCACACAAAAAGCGTGATGGCGCTTTCTTAGATAACTTAGGGACTTACGATCCTATCAAGCATGAAGTTATCCAATTGCACACTGATCGTATCAACGATTGGATTGCAAAAGGTGCACAATGCTCTGATGCCGTTAAAAGAATTATGAAACGTAACAAAAAAACTTCATAATTCCAGTCATTCTCTAAATACCTTAATTTGAAAAGCTAGAGTAGAAAACACGCAGACAGACTACCCAAGTATTTTCTTGGTTTCTTTTTGTGTGTCTAAAATATTTTGTTGCAGGAGTTAATCATGCTAAAGGAACTCGTAGAGCACATTGTTAAAAAGCTTGTGGATAAACCTGAGAGTGTCACCGTAAACGAAATTAGTGGCGAACAAGCAACAATTATTGAACTCCGTGTTTCTCCTGAAGATCTAGGAAAAGTAATTGGAAAGGAAGGCAGAACAGCTCGTTCCATTAGAACACTTGTTCATGCCGCAGCATCAAAAGAACATAAACGTGCAGTCCTTGAAATTCTAGAATGATAAAAACAGATACTAAATAAATTCTGTAAGGCCTGACTGGAATTAAAATCTAGTCAGGTTTTATTTATTTTGAAAAAACCATGAACATATCAATTATCACCGTATTCCCTGAGCTATATCAGCAGTTTATTTCAACCAGCCTTATTTCAAGAGCTATTGAAAACGGCACTATTTCTTGTAACTTCGTTAAGTTTTCAGACCTTGTCGATCCAAAAGTACGTATTGATGAACCAACATGCGGCCCTGGTGCTGGCATGATTATCAAGCCAGAACTTATTGAGCAAGCAATTAAGCAATGCGAAGACAAGTGGGGAAAAGGCTATAAAGTCTTCTTCTCTCCTCAAGGGAAAAAGCTCAATCAAAACAGATTAAAATTAATTGCAGAAAAGTTAGATCTTGCAAGCAAGCAAGAAGATGCTTCTAAGAGCGATGACAAGCAAGGTCATTTAATCCTTGTTTGCACACGCTATGAAGGCATTGACGAACGCGTTGAAAAACAGTGCGCGGATCTTGTTCTCTCAATTGGTGATTATGTACTAATGGGCGGCGACTTGCCTGCACAAGTATTTTTAGAAGGCCTCCTTCGCCTCTCTCCAGGCATTGTTGGCAAAGCAGCATCAGTTGAAAAAGAATCTTTTAGTGGACCATTTCTTGATCATCCAGAATTCGGCTTACCGGCGGAGTGGAATGGCATGGAAATTCCAGAAGTTGTTCTTTCTGGCAATCACGGAAAAAGTGAAGAATGGCGTGCTGAGCAATCTGCACACAAAACGGTTCGCAACCGCTTTGATTGGTTCCGCTCTAATAACCCAAGTGATGAAGACATCAGCGTTGCAAAAAAGCACATTCCTAATCACTACGTTGCCCTCATGCATACACAAATCATGATCAAAGGTGGACGTATAGGAGAAAGCTCTATTGCATCACTTGATATTCACGATATTGCACGGTCTTCCCGCACCTATGGCCTTGAAAACTACTTCATCGTCTCGCCACTTAAAGACCAGCAAGAGATTATGCGCACCTTCCTCAAATTTTGGCATTCAGACGCTGGAAAAGAATACAATAAGAGCCGTTATGATGCCGTAGAACGCATTGTTCCTGCGATTAACTTTGAGGATGTCGTACAAAAGATCACCGAAAAAGAGGGGGTCAAGCCTCTTGTAATTGCAACATCGGCAAAGAAAAATTCACATAGTAAAATTATAGATTATTCTAGTCAATCAATCGTATGGAAACATAACAGACCGGTTCTCCTCCTTCTGGGAACAGCACAGGGCCTAGCACAGGAAATCATTGATCAGACTGATTATCTCCTGGTTCCGATAGAAGGAATGACCAATTATAACCATCTATCAGTGCGAGCCGCTGCAGCAATCATCTTTGATCGCTGGCTTGGGCTCCAACCAAAAACATCGTCTAATGGTATTGATAAATAGGATAAATGGGGCTATACTGTTGGTAGCCTAAAAATCTGCAATCCACTAACATTTAGTAAGTTACTTGTTGAGGACAAAATGAAAGCACGCACTCTTACCAGAGAAACCATTCTTAATTACGGCATTGAAGAACGTAATTTCCCTGATTTTAACGTTGGCGACACAATCGAAGTTGCTCAGGTTGTTAAAGAAGGAAACAAAGAACGTATTCAGAACTTCAGAGGTGACGTTATGTGCCTTAAGCGCAATAGCGGAACATCAACCTTTACGGTGCGAAAAATTGGTGCCAATGGAATTGGTGTTGAAAGAATCTTCCCTTACTACTCAAAAAATGTAAGTAAAGTTACCTTAATTAAAAAAGGTAAAGTACGTAGAGCAAAAATTAACTACCTTCGTGAACGAGTTGGTAGAGCTGCTCGCGTTAAAGAAAAAATTCTCACTAAAGAACAAAAAGCTGCTCTTAATGCGGCAAAAACTAAAACTGATTAAGTTGGAACACAAAGATGTCAACAATAGGGCATTTTTGTAAGCAGCTCGCAAGTTCTTTACTGTTACTGATTTTAGCAGGATGTGGAAGCAAAAAATCTCCACATCCTGCTTCTTCTTTTTCTCAAGAAAACTCTTTATCTGCTGAACTTATTCAAGAAGCACAACAAATTGATATTCCAATTCCAATAGGTTATAAGCAGGTCAACAATACTTCAGTCAAAAAAGTATATCGAGGAAATCTCACGTTAGAACAACTGCATCATTTTTATCAGAATGAGATGGAGCAACATGGCTGGCAAACCGTTGATTTTGTTGATGAACATGAAATACTCATTGTTGGAGAAAAAATTAGAAAAAATTGCTCAATTTCATTGCGTTGGGACAAAAAGCATAGATGGGGTAAAAAAACACATTCTACCATCCATCTTTTTGTAAAAACAAAAGAAAGTAATAAAAAAAAGCATAGTACCTACGCAATCAATACCAAAGAGCTTAATAGCCTAGAAACCCAATATGAAATGAAAAAGGCCGACGTATGATCATTGCATCTTTTATTCTGATTACTCTGGTAGTCATTGTTCCTTCCATTGTTTTCATGACGCTGACAAAAGTCTTTGGACGTTTTTTTGGTATCAAGTAGACTATTTTTTTCGAAAATATCTTTTGAATACATCAAGTTTATGCTTAAGCCAATTCGATAATCTCCGATCCCCGAGAAGAATAACCCCTGCAACTATCATTACAACGCCTTGTAAAAAAGGCAAAAACAAACCTAATATTCCTACTAAAATAAGAATTATCCCCGCTATTTTTTTAAGCGGGGATACTATTATCTTTTTAATTTTTTTTTTCTTCATTATACGTTAGAAACCAATAAGGCTAAAAAAGAAATTAAAAATTGAACGAATAAAATCAATAAATGAATCCACAATACCCAAGAGTGAATTCCATACTGATTTTTTCTCTTCTTTGACTGGCATCATTTGCTTCTTGATATCCTGCTTAATAGGTTCTTTGCGTAAATCCAATACTTTTTGAGGAACAAGTACAATCTTATTAATCTTATTAATGAACCAGGCTTTTTCTAGAAGCGTTTTCTCTTCAACACCACAGATAACCACATGCTTAGGAATCAGTAGATCCTTAATCATCGTACCTTTTTTTGTTTTAACTTCTACAAGAATCACTTCTTTATCACTAAACCGGCTGCTCTGATAGCTTGCATTTACTACACGTAACTCTGCTAAGTTTACCATATCAAGCTTATTCACTGAATCATCAGACTCTCGTCGAACGCCACCAACACTTGTTTGTCCGTAAAACGATAAATCTCTCACATGGGATCTGGTATTTTCATCAAATACAACACCAGAAATACTCCCCTGCCCCTCTTCAAGTTTTGCGAACGATGGTTCTAAAAGACGTGAACCATATTTTCCACCCTCGCCCATATTAATGGCGAAAAAAGCAACCAATCCCAAAACAAGAATATGCCAAACATTTTTTTTCATCATTGTGAACTCTCCCTTCTCTTTTTCTTATACCACTAAATTATCAGGTAACCTTTTTAAAAAACAAGTCTTTTAGATTTGCAGAAATCAAATAATTTTTACAAGCTAGGTGAGATGTTATGACGAGAGAATGTTTCTAAAAAGAGAAATTCATAATGAAGATTTATAAACACCCACTAATACTCGTAATCGTTATCACCTTCTTAGGAAATTATGCCTATGCAATAGAACAGCCTAAAAAGCTCCAAGGAGTTGCTCCCGAGGTTGCCTCTCTTGCAAACATATGGCAAGCACATGTCACTTATGCTGAATGCAAAGAAATTTATAAAAAATCATGTGAAGATGAGGAGCGCATTAATACGATGGGCATTCAAGATCCAGAACTTATTGCCCGCGTTCAAGAACGCAAATTTTATGCACTCAATAAAATGAAAGAAATAGAAAAAGAGAATAGCAGTGTCAGTAATTTCAATGTTGAACTTCCATGGAAACGAATAATCAAATGGAGCACAGGAGCAGTACTTACACTTCTTATTGGCTATGTAATCTATAAGAAAGCTAAAGATAAAAAAGCGACGAAGTAATGAATACTTTTACCATCGCCCTTCTACAACTCAAACCATCACATTCAACAGAAGAAAATCTACAACGTGGTCTTGATGCTTGTAAACAAGCAAAGCTGCAAGATGCGGACTTGGCACTTTTTCCAGAGATGTGGTCTATCGGATACGAAAAATCGTTAATGGTTGCTGAAAATGCACTCAATCATTCAAGTAATTTTATCCAAGCATT
>JAUIHA010000079.1 GCA_030432505.1 bacterium
GGCCACCCTCTTTGCGTGCTTGAAAGCCATATTCATTATGCATGTCAAACACTAAGTTGACCGCTTTATCACTTTTCACAAGCCCCGCAAGCACCAGGCGCGTAATAAAGGTTTTACCGGTACCGGTTTTTCCAAAAATACCGTTGCTTCGTTCTACAAATTTTGCCAAGTCTAAACACACCGGCGTGGTCATATCAAGCGGCGCACCAATGTGGAAATACTTCTTATCTTCTTGTTCGCTCCCAAAAATGTTTGCAACATCTTCAGCACTTGCTTCATACACCGCTGCAAAGTGCGTTGGAATGGTTTTTACCGGCATACGGTGATTATGCTGATCAAGCATCAGCATTGGTCGTAAAATTACTTTTGCGTACATGTCGCGCTGTTGCAACACATCTGTTAAAAGTTTTTCATCTTCACGCGGCGGAAAAAGCAGAATATCTGGATGGGTTACTTCAAGCTCAATATCGGTAATCAATGAAAAGAAGCGATACTGGCTTCCAACAATGGAAACGAATTTCCCTGTTTTAATTTCTTCAAGATTGCACCCCGGCGCCAAACGCATGATGAGTCCATCAACAATAGAACCAGTAAGAATATGCCCTATTTTTTTTCGCTGCATCACTTCCTCGTAGTACTAATTTGAATCTTGAGTAACTCGTACAACCACCGCACCAATATCATCTGAACTTTTATAAAAACGGGCGCTGTCACATAAGCATTTTGCTAAATCAACGCACGTTTTTTGCGGTTTTTTTTGTACAAACTTTATTGCATCATCATTTCCTATCCGATCAGTAACACCATCAGTCACTAAAATAAACGTATGGTACTCTTTTAAAGAAAGCTCATAAATATCTGGAGTAGCCACAATTGCTTTTGAAACATCACCTTCTTCATTTATTTTCTTAGGCTTATCACCAATACTTCGGGTAAAATTCAGCATATTATCATTACTTAATACGTACCAGTCGGCATAAACATCGGACTTAGGACCATACTTTTCTCGCATCTCTGCAATGAATTCCTCATCATCAAGAGCATCATAAGGAGTACTATTAAAATTTTTGATCAACGTGCTATCAACATCCTCAGGCAAACCACTATTCCATTCATACGTTTCAACTTGTTGTTTGTTGCAATCATATTTCTGCACAAAGTAAGCTGTTTGGTTTGATAAACTTTGCAACTTAACATGCCAATACTTAACAACAGCGCCACCATTGTCATAAATTCTTGCTCGCTCAGAGTCCAGATTTGCTGTGTGATCCTGCGTTACAAATTTTTTGCGATCACCAAAGGCAATGGTCCGCGAATCTCCACTATTGGCAACATACGCCTTCCCCTCATAAATAACAAGAAGTGTCATTGTTGTTCCACCAGTATCAAAGTTCTGTAAAACCTGCTCTTCAATAGCCTGTACAGCACCACGAATTGCTTTTTTAATTCTCTGCTTACTTTGTAGTCGAACAATAATTGCCGCAGCAATGTTATCCTTTATATACTTGGCAACTTGCTCGCCAAAGTCAGCATGTCCATCAAATGCTCCGGCGACAACAATCCTCTTTCTTCCTGGCTTTCCTTTAACATTAGGGATTTTAAATTTTACTTTTTGAGTTAAACATTCATCTTGACAGATTCGATTTTCACTATTCGAAAGAACTGATGCTCCTACATGAACTGCAGGTCTAAGATTTGTAACATTCACACACAAAGTAACAATGAGCAGTAGTATTTTTTTCATTTGTTATGATTTCCTTTATTATTATTCGATGAGAAAAATGCAATAGCTGCTGCAACATTCACCTGAGCTTTTTGAGCATACTGACATAAGTGAATAACAATATTCCTCATCGACGTACCTTGATCTTTTTTTCTCTCGATAAAATGTAATACAAAATCATCAACTGACAACGTATTTTTTGGTTCAGAAAGACGCTTACGAGGACGCACGGCAAGCTTTTCCCAAAAATATTTTGTTCCCATTACAAGAAAGCCATCAGACTCTTTCAAGTCTACTTCTTTAAAACACATTTCCTGACTAGGATTATTCAAAGTATCAACAAGGGTAACAGGTTTTTTATTTCGTGAAAGAACTATCTTTATTTTTCCCAGGAAAACAATGTAGCATTTCTTTGTAACGCTATTGATGTACACTGCTGTGAAACCTTCTTTGACATCCACCATTTCTTTTAGAAACTTCGTTGATGCTATAAACAATGGGTTTTCAGCATTCTTGTCCAATGCTGTGTTAAAATTTTGACAAAAAACACTCCCTAGAAAAAGTGATCTATTGTTATATTTAAAGTTTTCCCATGCTTTACGAGCACTATTCGTTAAATCAAAGATATCGCATAAAAAAAATAGATAAGCATTATATCCTTGAAATACTCTTATTTTGCTTTTTTGACTGAATGATGTTGACACAACATCATCAATAAGTAACGAATACACTGAAAATGTATGTGTAAAAAAAAGCATAAACGCGAGAATATATTTCATAAACGCCCTTTCTTCATTGAGAAATGGTTACAAAAGCTATCGCATGACTTTTTTCATGAGCAAGAGAAACATGTATACGAACCTTAGGTAAAGTAATTTTTGTTTTCTCTTCAAATAATTTTGTATCAAAGGTTATTTGCGGAACATTCCAAACATCCTGGCTCACACAAATTAAAGAAGCAATTGAAAGAAATGAAAATGTACGCTGCGTCATATCAAGGGTAACCAATGCTGCACTCAGCGCTTTATAAAATGCCTCTTTTGCCGCAAATCGTGTTGCCAACTTTTCAAACACATAAGTACCATCAGGCCTTTTGCATGCAGCAAGCTCAGTAGGATTATACACACGCGTAAGCTTTTCATCGGTAAAGTCAGTCCACCGCTTGAAGCGACAAACTTCTACAATGTCGACACCATTGCCAAGAATCACTATTCAACCTCAAGTATACGATCAAGCGAACGATACATAATTGCTTCTTGAACGTGCTCTCTGGCAATTTCAGCCGCTCCATCAAGGTCTGCTATAGTCCGAGCAATTTTGAGTATTTTATGATAACCACGCATACTCAAACCTAGTTTATCAAAGGCAAGCTTAAGCGTTTGCTCTGCATCAGCAGTTACCGCACAAAATTGTTCAACTTGTTGCGCACTCATGTAAGCATTGCGCATGCCGCCAAAGCGAGCTTCTTGTACTTTTACCGCACTCTGAACTTGCTTAAACATATCTTTTGAGCTCACACTCGGCTGCCCCTGCTCTTTAATTTCATCATAATCAACTGATGAAACATTAACGTGTAAATCAATACGGTCCAGAAGCGGTCCCGAAAGTTTTCCGAGGTATTTTGCAATTTGTTTTTGCGAACAACGGCAACTATTCTTTTTATCACCAAAGTAACCGCACGGACACGGATTCAGCGCCGCAACAAGCAAAAATCGTGCAGGATATTCTACGGACATAGTTGCACGAGAAATCAACACTCGTTTATTTTCAAGCGGCTCACGCAGTACCTCAAGCGTTGAGCGATTAAATTCTGTCAGTTCGTCTAAAAACAAAATACCATTATGCGCCAAACTGATTTCACCCGGCTTAGGGTTTGAGCCACCACCCACAAGACCAGCTTGAGAAATAGTATGGTGCGGAGCACGAAATGGACGATGCACCAACAGTGATTTTCCATCAAGAAGATTTGCTATTGAATAAACCTTTGTCGCTTCAATAACCTCTTCAAACGACATCTCTGGCAAAATAGTTGCCAGACGTTTAGCCAACATTGTTTTTCCGGACCCAGGAGGACCAATAAATAAAATATTATGCCGACCTGCTGCTGCAATTTGCAGCGCTCGTTTTGCCTGCATTTGTCCTTTTACCTGATTAAAATCAAGTGGCGATGATGCAAGCTGAGTATGTAACGAGTCAAATGATGACGGCGTTGGGGCAATGTCTTCTTCCCCACGCAAGTAATTCACCAACTGCGCGAGAGTTTTAACGCCAATAACTTCAATGCCTTTGATTAAGCTTGCCTCTTGAACATTTTCATGCGGAATAACAATACGCTTTTTTCCAGCCTTGAGGGCACCATGAACAATGGAAAGCACCCCAGAAACAGGACGAATCGTTCCATCAAGTGAAAGTTCACCCAAAAATAGCGTTTCATGAACAAACGCTACATCCATTTCAATAAGCTTTGCAGCCTGAAGTACGGCAACTGCAATAGGAACATCAAAGAGAACATCTTGTTTTTTGAGCGATGCGGGCGCAAGATTCACCGTGATAAGACGTTCCGGAATTTTGAGTCCACTATTTTTGAATGCTGCACGAATACGATCTTTACTCTCTTTAATTGCTTTATCAGGAAGGCCGACAATGCAAAATTGGATTAATCCCCATGAAAGGTCTGCTTCTACCTCAACGAGGTGTGCTGCTATCCCGACGGTTGTTGCTGAGTAGATTTTCGCATGCATAATAAAACTCTAAAATTCTTTATGTAAAAATTTATTAACAATAATTTTACTTTATTTCTAGAGTTTTATAGCAGAAATATTCTTTATTGAAAAGAAAATCAATTAATATAGCCAATCTCGTAGACAGCCAAATGATAAAATGAACTTAATTAAACTCCATAGATTATTTTCGTCACTCTCTTGTGTTTTAGATTTTTTGAGTAACCAAAATTTTTCAATTTCGCTCTTAAATTTTTTTATAAAGCCTTCTCCATATAAACTAAACAAATCATCAAGCCCCCGCTGAACCTCATCCCAGGTCTTTTTTTGATCTAGTAAAACGGCAATATGCAGGGGGTTATAGGGAAAATTGACTTTTGAAAAATACTCCCTAAATTCTTCTATGGTAAATGACTGAAGATGGGCTTCCTTACAATCCTCTCTAGGCAAATCTTTTATATCACCTTCGGGCATAGCAAGAATATACTTAAACCTTTTTTTATCT
>JAUIHA010000080.1 GCA_030432505.1 bacterium
CTTCTTACAAGGAGATCTTGGCTTTCATGTGCGTATTCATAGTAAGACTCCCGCACAATATAGGGATGCATACAACCAAGCCTTAAGGCAATTTGGTTTGATTAAGTAAAATTGCAAAGGCCTCACTACGAGGCTTTTTTTATTGAAAGAACATAACGTGCCATTAAAAATGTTGTTATTCATTATTCTAGGGTTCATTGGTTTTTTGATTATCATCTCGCTTATCTGGCGTTTGTGCTCTCGTAGGTATACGTTGCCATGTCCAACGTGGCTGCGTTTTTTTGTTGAACTTGATAATCCTTTTACCAAGGTGAATCGAGCGGCAACAATTGTACAGTACCTTGATCTTACGCAGGGCATGAAGGTGTTAGACGTTGGTTGTGGACCAGGACGTTTGACGATTCCTGTTGCACATAAAGTTGGCAATAATGGTGAAGTTGTTGCAATGGATATGCAACAAGGAATGCTTGACTGTGTTCAAGAAAAAGTAAAAAAAGCTGGCTTAACCAATGTTACGCTTTTGCATGCGAAAATTGGCGACCAGCAATTAGAGCATAATGTATTTGATCGGGTACTACTTGTGACAGTGCTTGGTGAGATTCCAAATCAACAGGCAGCATTGAAAGAAATTTTTTATGCACTCAAGACAGGCGGCATACTTTCCGTGACAGAGATAATTTTTGATCCACATTTTCAGCGTCAAGGCACGGTATTAAAGGCGGCTCACGCTGTTGGCTTTAGAGAAAAAAATGTATTTGGAAATAGTATTGCCTACACCATGCACTTAGAAAAGCAGGTTTAGTTTTTAAGCTTTTCAATTTCTTCAGCTTTAAGATAGCGCCATTCACCAGTCTTAATACCACGCTTAGTCAAATTTGCATAACCAACACGGTCAAGTTTAATGACATTGTAGCCAAGGTGTTTAAAGATGCGACGAACAATGCGGTAGCGTCCGCTATGAATTTCAATCCCTACGTGTTTTTTTGTGCGTCCTGCAACAAAGTATGCACGGTCAGCTTTAATGCGACCATCACGCAGAGTGATTCCATTTTTGACCTTTTCAAGATCTTTATCTTTAAGAGGTTGGTCAAGTAATGCATGATACACTTTTTTGATTTCATTTTTTGGATGTGCCAGTTTTTGGGTAAGGTCGCCATCATTGGTGATAACAATAATACCAGTTGTATTGGCATCTAGGCGTCCAACAGGATGCAACCGTTTTTTTGGTGCTCCTTTTAGGAGTTGCATCACCGTTTTACGATTTTCTGGGTCATCAAGTGTAGTGATATAACCAGCTGGCTTATTCAGAGCAATATAGACTTTCTCTTCAGGTTTAATCACTTGTTTGTTATAGCGCACAGTATCGTTGTCTTGAACCTGATACATCAAATTTGTTTCAACCGCGTGATTGATCGTTATTTCGCCGTTCTGGATTAATTCCTGAGCTTTTCGGCGAGAAGCTATACCTGTTGAGGTGATGTATTTGATAAGAGAAATGGTGTCGGATTTTTTGATACTCATACTATATTTTTCGATGTTAAAATTAAAACTTGATATGATTTTAAAATACCCTAAAAAGCGCTTTTTTACAATCTATTCGCTTTCTTTAGCCTCAAGTTTTTCATGAAGCTCAAAAGCCTTTTTCAGGAGTAGATCCTTCTTTTCGACCAATTCTTTTTTTGAATCAAAGTAGGTTCCCAGAAGGGTTTTTAGGTCCATATCCACCTTGAGCTCAGCACGGCGCTCTTTTTTAATAATTTTATGAACGGGGATAATGCCAACCAGGTACTTTGCTGCTTTGCAAGCACGCTGGATTTCCATCAGGTCCACGTTGTCCTTTTTCCCCTCAGGAAGGTGATACACTATTTTGACAATAGCATCAGTGATATCTCGTTTTTGAATTGCACTAAGAATTTGCTCAGTCTGATTTTTATCTTCTTCAATTTTAATATCAAACTGAATCATCGGGCGTGTTGTAACTTTTTCAAACTCATATGAGCAGGTTTTATCTTTTTTTGTTTTATCAATGGTTACGCGACAAAAACCTTTTTCTTCTTTGCGCTCACCAAAGTCAACACGTTCAATGGATCCTGAATAAACAATTGGAATGTTTCCTTTTTTATTCAAATCCTGAAAGCGGTGAAGGTGCCCCAGCGCGACATAGTCAAATGGTTTTACCGCAAGCTGTGATGGTAAAAAGATTGGGTCAGTTTCAAAGACTGCGGTTTTTTCAGAACCAGAAAAAATACCACTACTTACCGTTAAGTGTCCTGCAAGAATAGCAGGAATAGTTGGATCAAGTTTTTCAGCAAACGAGTTAACAATGTGCCCAACTCGTTCAGAAAGGTAGAGAGCAATTTCTGTATTTTCTTTGAAGCGATGATCTTCGTGGGCAACTAATGTGTTACGCATTGGCCATGGAATACCAACAACTTGCACCGGTCCATTTTTTGTTTGAACAACGCGTGAATCAGGACGAGAGAAAACGTGAAATGAATCTAGTGGAAAATAATCAAACACATCAAGAGCATTGGCCTTACCAAAGCTGAGTGGATGGTCATGGTTTCCTACAATAATTACCACGGGAATATTTGCATCATGGAGTTTGAGTAAACATTCTACGAGGAGTTTTTGCTGTGTTGGTGTTGGGTAGGGCGTTTTATAGGCATCGCCCGATAAAACAAAAAGATCGATATCTTCTTTAACTGCTTTATCAACACATTGATCTAAAGCTTTTTTAAAATCCAAAAGACGGGAATGAATACCCGTCTTTGGATCTACTTTACCATAGTTTTCAACGCCGAAGTGTACATCTGCCGTGTGGAATAATTTAATCATAAAGTATTTACTGGTTCGTTTTCAGTTTTTACGGCGCCTTGAAAATGCAGAGGCTCCTTTGACGATTCGGTTGAAGAGCTACTTGTTTCTTTTTTTTCTTTGCTTTCTTCCTTACAGCAACATGAAGCTTTGTTACGAAGTTTTTTTGCATACTCCGGCTTCACTTCTTGCTTGGAGCGGCCAATTGCAAGACTATCGTCTGGAACATCTTGAGTAATGGTTGAACCACCTGCAGTGTATGCTCCTTCACCAATAGTGAGTGGTGCAACAAGGGTGTTGTTACTACCAATAAATGCGTTGTCGCCGATAACGGTTTGATGTTTTTTGACCCCATCATAATTACAGGTAATAGTTCCAGCTCCAACATTCACTTTTTCGCCAATGGTGCTGTCTCCAAGGTAGGTAAGGTGACGTGTTTTACTACCCTCACCAATTTTAGCATTTTTAAGTTCTACGAAATTGCCGATGGAAACATTATTCGCGAGATCTGAACCATTTCGCAAACGAGCGAATGGTCCGATTTGTACATTGTTGCCAATTTTACTTCCTTGTACTACTGAATGCCAAAGCACTGTTGAGTTGCTACCAATATGTGAATCTTCAATAATTGAGAAAGCATTAATGGTACTGCCTTCGCCAATGCTTGTGTTTCCAAGCAAGTGGACACCGGTTCCAATGAAGGTATCTGGAGCAAGTTTTACATTAATGTCAATATGTATACTTTGCGCAAGCTCAAAACGAACGCCTTCTGCCATCCAATATTTGATGAACTGTGAACGCTTAATTTGTTCAACACCCCATAGTTGTTCGAGCGTATTGACACCACGGATGTCGTCATAAGCAACCGCATGTGTTTGTACTTTAAGGCCTTGCTTGCATGCCATTTCGACCAAGTCGACAAGATATACTTCACCTGTTAAAGGATTCTTCTCGAGTTTATTGATGTTTTCTTCTAAGAATTTTTTTGAAATAACATATACACCAGCATTAATGCGGTTAATATGTTTTTGTTCTTCGGTGCAGTTTTTTTCTTCAATAATTCTAATACTGTCATTTTCTTCAACCACACGTCCATAGCCGCGAGGGTCTATTACCATGCTGGTGCAAAACGTAATCGCAGCGTTATTACTTTTGTGTTTATATAAAAGCTCCTGAATGAGTTCTTTCGTAATAAGAGGTGTGTCGCCATTTAAGATGAGTTTGTCTTCCTGTTCCCAGGAGTCCATGGTTGTGGCAACGGCATTCCCAGTTCCAAGTTGTTTTTCTTGGATAGTGAATTTTACGTTTTTTATGCCAGATTTTTCTATTTCCTGTTGTACTTCATCTGCTTGATAGCCAAGAACTAGTGTCATTGGGATATTAAGTTCTTCAAGAACCTTGAGAGGATAATTGATCATTGCTTGGCCACAGATGTTGAAGAGCATCTTTGTTTTTTTAGTTTTAAATCGAGTTGAACGTCCTGCTGCTAAAACAATCGCTTGCGTATTCCATTCTTTCATTGGGTACTCCATGGCGTACTCCTCTTCGCTAAGAGTTTCTGTTGTAGGGTAACAGTTTTTTTACTGTAAATTTTACTTCCGAGTAAAGCTCATTTAGAATTGTGCTCATATCATAAACTTTTTGTAATGATATATAGGAAAATGCCCGGAAGGCAAATAATTTTTAAAAAAGCATAAAACAGTTTATAACTAGTGGCAAATAAAGATTACAATAAATGTAAAAAGGGGTGTATATTTTTGAAAACATCAAGAAAGATCAACTGGTTAAATTTGTAGATAAACTCTGGGGACATGAAGAATGGATTGTTAATGATGAAAAATATTGTGGCAAAAAGCTTGTGTTCAAAGAGGGGTATCGCTTATCGCTTCATTATCATAAAATCAAAGATGAAACATTTTATGTTGTTTCCGGAAAAGTATTTTTAGAGCTTGTTGATAGTGCTGGTGTTAAAACAAGCCGCATTATGACTCCTGGCGATGTACAGCGTATTCCAGTTGGTTTACAACATCGTCTTACTGGTATTGAAAATTCAGAGGTTATGGAATTTTCAACACAACACTTTGATGATGATTC
>JAUIHA010000081.1 GCA_030432505.1 bacterium
TTTTCTAGTTGCAAAAACTTTATATTAAGAAAATACGAATAGGAAAAATAAATGAAAAAAAATATTGCTTTTATTTTTTTACTATAAGTTTTTTACAGATTCATGCTGTTTCTAAGGATGAAAGTCTTATTAAAGCCTCTGGCGCAGGTAATCTTCGTCTTGTGAAGGAATTGTGTGAGAAGGCTCATAAGTATGATCGCGATGATGGCTCTGTGAGTTTTCAGGATCTTTGTACTTTGACTTGTAAAGTACAAGCCATCTGTCATGCAGCTTATTTCAGACATACACAAGTAGTTGAATATTTTATCAACAATTGGCTTGATAAGATGGATGAAGAAGAACGATCAGATGCGATTGCCTATGGATATTGTGCAGCACTTATAGGTGGTGGTTGTCATGTGAGAAGACTGTTATTTTCACATTGCAGTGATTTGGCTAGAAGAGATTTTGCTAATGATATTATACCAGCAGCTAAAGTTTTGGCAGCCTTGAATGGACAATATTATACTCGCAGTAATATGCAAAATTTTAATTGTGCTGAGTTTGAGTATGCTGTAGGAAGGGGGCATGTTCGTGTCGTTAGAAAATTTATTGGACGATATTATATTAGCGATTCATATCTACAAAAATTGATATATAGACTAGATCGTCGTGAAAGTCTATTGCCGGCAGATAGATGGTTTAAGGATAAACTACGATTAATTGAAAGCAAATCAGGTCTTTCTCTTAGACATCTTTGTGAAGATAATAGAGATGAAGAAAAAATTGAACAGATACGTGGACTACTACAAAAAAAACTACAGGAAATTAGATTACTGAATCATAGCTTTATAGTAAACTCTTTGCTATCGAAGGATACTTGTTAAATTATTGAGTCTGATAATTTATTAACAGAGCCTAGTTTTACTTTTGCTTGGCTTAAGAGTAGGGCGCTTGCGGGGGTTTAGCCCGTGAGCTTGGGGCATAGCCGAATGCTCGAGGGTTTAAGTTAACAGAGGAACTTCTTACAGTTTTTGCGGAGCAGGGTAGTTTGTAAGAAGTTCCTCTGTTTTTTACGTGGGCTTTTTATCTTCCGTTGAAAAACTTTTTTTCTGTAAATATAATTTTATCTGTTCGATACAAGTTCATTAATTCTATTGTCAGGAGAGTTTCGTGAAGAACATGATAATGTTACTTTTTCTTTGTACTTTTGCCCCACAATCTATTTTTGGGATGTTTGCTCCGAATGATTTAACCGTACCAAAATTAGAAGAGATTTTTGATGCCGAGGATGTGCAAGCGCTCAACCATTTCATTGTTGCTACTGAGGCATTACCAACGCCGCTTGAATGGAAATATAGAGATTTAAGTAAACTGGTACCCTCTCAGGCAAATACTGACACAATCTGCTTTTTATCCCCAGAATTACTTAAGCGTTACATTGCCCTTGCAGCTTCCTGCTGTAAAAAAGAAAAAATTATGAAGTTCATGGCTAACTCATATGGTTTACAATATGAGGGGTGTTCTCTCGATGTTTACAGATTCAAATTGGCATTATTTAAGTTTCACCGAAATCTGCTAAAAAAGAGGAGAGAAGCAGCAATGAAGATGCAAAATAATCTTCATGCTAGATTCGATGCCCTGATGGACGCTCATTCAGATAACCAATCATAAGATGAGGTTTTTTCTTTCTATTTGTCTAAAAGGCCCATTTATGCTACTTTTATGCTCCTATGGCTGTTTTCGCAATTAGGTGGTATATCACGTTCAAACAAAGGCTAAACCATGAGTGACCAAAAGAAAAAAAAGAATCCTTATCAAGATACGTTAAATCTTCCACAAACGGATTTTTCTATCAGAGCAAATGCAAAGGAAAAAGAGCCTGAGCTTGTAAAGCGCTGGCAAGATGAAGACCTTCATAATAAAACAATGAGTCATAATGAAGGTAATCAAAGATTTGTTTTGCATGATGGTCCTCCATATACGAATGGTCCAATTCACTTAGGACACGCCTTTAATAAAACTCTTAAGGATATTATCACCAAATCTAAGCGCATGATGGGCAACCATGTACCACTTACTCCCGGTTGGGATTGCCATGGACTGCCAATTGAGCTTAAAGTTACCACCGAGCTTGGCATCGAAAAAGATGATGCAAAAAAGCAGAACATTGATCCATTACAATTTAAGCGTGCGTGTAGAGACTACTCCAATAAATGGATACACGAACAACGAGAACAATTTAAAGATTTAGGGCTTCTTGCAGATTGGCACAATCCATATCTTACGATGAACCCAACCTATGAAGCATCAATCATTGATGCCTTCGCCACCTTTGTAGAAAAAGGCCATATTGAACGAAAAGGAAAAACAGTACCTTGGTGTATGTCTTGTCAGACAGTACTAGCTACAGCAGAGATTGAACACAAAGAGCGTAAAGATCCATCTACCTATATCCTCTTTGAGATTGATCGAAATAAATCAAAAGAGCTCTTCCCATTCATCTACGAAAGTAACCCAGATTTACAACTCAATTTTTTAATCTGGACGACAACGCCATGGACAATTCCACTCAACCGTGCCGTTGTACTTCATCCAAATGCTGAGTATGTAGTACTACAAGGTAAAGATAAAAATACCGCATTCATTGTTGGTAAAGAGCTTGCAGATAAAGTTTGTGAAACGGTAGGCGTTGATAAAGTAGAACTTGCTGAATGTGATTCAGTCGTCTTTAAAGACATGAAGGTCTATCATCCTATCGTTGAAGATCTTCAAGTACCCGTCATTCTTGACGACTCCGTTGTAACAACAGATGGTACCGCGTGTCTTCACTCAGCGCCTGGGTGTGGTCCTGAGGATTATCTGCTTGGTATCAAAAATGGTCTTGATATCTTCTCACCACTCTCCAGTGATGGGAAATACACAAAAGGCATTATGCCGGCAGAGCTTGAAGGTATGTCAGTAACTGATGGACAAATCTGGGCGATCAAAAACTTGCATGCGAGCGGCCGCCTATTCCATAAACAGTCTATCCGTCACTCCTACCCACATTGCTGGCGTTGTAGAAATGGCTTGATATTCCGTGCGACCGATCAATGGTTCTGTGACCTTAAAAAGAACAACCTTGTTGAAAATGCCCGCAAAGAAATTGAGAACATTCGCTTTTTCCCATCATGGGGGCAAGCACGTCTCGACTCCTTCATTGGTAATAGAACTGAATGGTGTATTTCACGTCAGCGCCAATGGGGTGTGCCAATTCCAGCAATCCTTTGTAAAAAATGTGATCACGCATATTTGAATGCGGATTTCATCAGAAATATTGCTGAAAAGGTAGCAACAGAAGGTATTGAATACTGGGACCGCGCAACGCTGCATGACTTCCAGGAAGAAGGTTTTATTGCAAAAGACTTCAAATGTATTGAATGTAACAACACTGACCTCAATGAATTCAGACAAGAGCGCGACATTCTTGATGTATGGTTTGATTCGGGTGTAAGTCACCACGCAGTGCTCAGCAAAGATGACCGCTTGGGCGGCATCCCTGCTGACTTGTACCTTGAAGGTTCAGATCAACACCGCGGTTGGTTCCAGAGTTCACTGCTGTGCTCTATGGTTATTAATGAGAAAGCTCAGACCAAAGATATTTTGACTCATGGGTTTATTGTTGATGAAAACAAGCATAAAATGTCGAAGTCTCTCGGTAATACCGTTGAGCCACAAGAAATCATCAACCAGTACTCTCGCGATATCCTACGCTTGTGGGTTGCGAGCTCAGACTTTGAGAATGATGTGGTGATTTCCGCAACGTTCTTGAAGAACGTTGCTGGTGTATACCGTAGAATACGTAATACTTCTCGCTTTATGATTTCTAACCTCTTTGATTTTGATATTCATAACGATGCGGTTGAATTTGAAAAATTACTTAAGATTGATCAATATATCTTGTCAAAAATGTATGATTTACATAACACGGTGATTGAGCACTATAACAATTATAAATTCGCATCAATCGTACAAGAGCTTAACAACTTCTGTACAAATGATCTGAGTGCGATGTACTTAGATATTCTGAAAGATAGACTGTATGTTGAGCAGCCTGATGGTCACGCGCGCCGTTCTGGACAAACAGCGGTATATCATATCCTTGATATGCTCACGCACCTCATGGCGCCAATACTTTCATTCTTGGCAGAAGAAGTTTCGGATTATTACCTTAAAGATAAAGATAATTCCGTTCACTTGCGCAACTTCCCTGAAGCACTCAATATCTGGCGCCTTGTGCATAAACATGAAATGCCTGAGTATTTGAAGGATCTTGAACTCAGTATGCAAAATACTGATCAAGATGTTGCCACCAGCGTCCTTGACGCTCACACGCCATGGGTAATACTTGAAGAGATCCGTGGAGCGGTGCTCAAAGCTATTGAGGAGCAACGTCAAGTTGGTGTGATTAAGCATTCACTTGAATCCAAAGTGTCATTCTTCATTGATGTTCAAGCAAATGATGGAACACAAGTACAAAAGATTATTAGCGAATTCCTCAAAGATGTGGCGCTTGCTGAAGATGTAGACCGTTTCTTCCAAGATTGGTTCATTGTATCGCAAGTTAACCGTGCACAAAGCCCTGAGGGTCTTGAACAATCAGCATTACCTTGGGTATATGTAAAAGTTGAAAAAGCTTCGGGTATTAAGTGTCCGCGCTGTTGGCAGTGGGATGCATCACATGATACTGTCCACATGGATGTTCATTCCGAGGTGAGCGAAGAAATGCAACAACCTGAAATAACCGTTGAACGCGAAGGTGAGACATTACCGCTTGAAAAACAATTGTGTGGTAGATGTACACAGGTTCTTAAGAAATAGACAAAAAATGGGGAGCAAAATTTGCTCCCCATTTTAATTATTT